>CACZGZ010000151.1 GCA_902780845.1 uncultured Eubacteriales bacterium | reverse complement strand
AAAAGCCTGACATTAAGATCGGAAGAGCCAATGCCGACTTCGGGCAGGGGTTCTATCTGTCAAATGACGAGGAATTTTCCAGACGCTGGGCCAGGGATCTGAAAGGTGAGACCACGTATCTGAACGTTTATGACCTGGATACCGAAGGCCTTCAGCTGAAACACTTCACCAGAGGCGAGGAGTGGTTCGAATATATCTTTAATAACCGAAGAGGCGCGGCGGACGCGCTGGCTGAATTCGATGTTGTGATGGGCCCCATCGCAAATGACACCATCTACGATGTTCTGGGCATCACCACCAGCGGTATTTTGCCGAAGGAGAAGTCGCTGGCCGTGCTTAAGATCGGCCACGCCTATGAGCAGGTGGTGATCAAGTCGGAGAAGGCACTGTCTCAGCTTGCCTTCATTGGGGTTGAGGTGATCACTCCTGAGGAGATCGAGCGCTACCGGGAGACTGTCCAGGATGAAGAAGATCAGTTCCAGGAGGAGTTCGTAAGGATACTTTCGGAAGACGAATAAACAGGTCGGCAAACTGTTTCAGTGAGTTTCCGGCATGCAGCGCAGACGTTGGATGACAATTATGCGTCGTTTCAGCAGAATATGTTTTGCTATAATATATTAAAAGAACCGAAAGGAGAATGTATGAAGAAATTAGGATTCGGCATGATGAGACTGCCGGTTATCTCCGGCCCTACAGATTTTGATTTTGAAGAGCTGAACAAGATGGTGGACGCCTTCCTTGACGCGGGTTACACATATTTTGATACCAGCTTCGTATACCACGACGGAAAGAGCGAAGATGCCACACGCAAGGCTCTCGTGGAGCGCCATCCCAGGAACAGCTTTACCGTTGCTACCAAGTTCCCTACTTTCATGCTGATACCTGAGGATAAGATTGAGGAGACCTTCCAGAGCCAGCTGGACAATCTGGGCGTTGAATATATCGACTACTATCTTCTCCATAATATACAGACTGAGTACTATGATGGATTTGACGGAAAAGGCGGGATCATCAAGGACACTCACCTTTTCGAACACGCAAAGAACTGGAAAGCCGAAGGCAGGATCCGTCATCTGGGTATTTCCTTCCATTCATCCGCGAAACTCCTTGACCGTGTGCTCACAGAGCATCCTGAGATCGAGTTCGTGCAGATCGCTCTGAATCCCATCGACTGGGACAGCGAACTTGTGCAGGCAGAGCTTTGCTATGACGTTATCCGTAAGCATGGCAGGAAAGTGATCATAATGGTGGAGCATCGCATCCTGGTCAGTCAGATTCTCCCTTGAAAAGGAAGACGTGATCGCGGTACTCTCAGGAATGAGCACACTGGAGCAGGTTCTCGACAATACTAAGACAGCTAACGAGGCTGAGCCTCTTAACAATGAGGAGAAAGCAGCCCTTGCAGAAGCCATGAGGATCTACCGCGAGAGCGCACCTATCAAACAGAGCGAGATCGATAAGTATGCAGGCCTCATGTATCACGGAGTTCCGGTCACAGCTATCCTTCAGGCATATTCCATCTGCCAGATCCAGCCGGATCCTGGATTCTCTGATGATAACAACTACATGAAGAACGCTTTTGCAGAAGCAGAGTTCACAGATTTCCGAAAAGGACTTTCCAAAGAGACCGTAGTCGCACCGGATGGAACTGACCTAACCGGGCTTGTCGAAAAAGCTGTAAACTGGCTTGCGGAGCATAGTTTCTAAGGGAGGCACGATATGAAGATACTCGTACTGGAAAGCAGCGGAAACAGACACGGTTCATCGAATATGCTTGCGGATAACTTCATCCGCGGAGCTCAAGAGGCGGGTCATGAGATTACCGTATATGACGTGATCAACGCTGACATCAGGCCCTGTATGGGCTGTAATGCCTGCGGCATGGGCGGCCCCTGCGTGCAGGACGACGATTATGAGAACGAACTTAAGGGTCTGATCCGTGAGAACGACATGCTGGTCTTCGTGATGCCCGTCTACTACTATAACTTCCCGGCACAGCTTAAGACGGTGATCGACCGCTTCTACAGCTTCACCACAGAACTCACTTATATGCATAAGAAGGCTGTGCTTCTCGCCGTAGCCTGGGACAATACCAGCACGGTGTTTAATGTGACTGAGGCCTACTACAAAACGATCTGCGACTACATGCAGTTCCGCGACATGGGAATGATCCTGGGAGGCGGCTGCGGCACCCCTGAAATGACCAGAAGGAGCAAATACCCTGAGCTTGCATACAAGCTGGGTAAGTCGCTGTAAGTATTAGAAGGAGGGCGCAAAGCATTTACGCGCCCTTTGGCGAAATATGATATTTTGCGCGTAATTTTTAAGGATGATTACGCGCATTTTTTTATTTTCTTGGATTTTGCGCGTAGAGGTTAGCAGGAATTTACGTGCAATTTTGCTTAATATAAAAATCTGCGCGTAAATTAAGCGATAGCCAAAGAGTGTTTTACGCGCAAATAATAAAGCTTTGAGAATGTGCGCGTAAAAATAG
>CACZGZ010000150.1 GCA_902780845.1 uncultured Eubacteriales bacterium | reverse complement strand
AGCAAGGCCGTGAGCAAGTGGGAGACAGGACAGGGATTTCCCGATATAAGTCTTCTGGAACCTCTGGCAAAGGCGCTTGACATCTCGGTGACAGAGCTGCTTTCGGGTGAAGATATCAGAAACCGCAACCAGTCGTCGAACATGAGAAAGAGCAGATTCTACGTTTGCCCGGTCTGCGGCAACGTGGTAAGGACTACAGGGGAAGCGGTAATAAGTTGCTGCGGGATAACTTTGCCAGCGCTGGAGCCGAAGGATCAGGATGAAGAGCACACGATTTCTGTGGAGATAGCTGAAGACGAATACTATGTTACGGTAATCCATCCCATGAGAAAGGATCACTATATATCCTTCCTTGCAGCGGTATCCGATCAGCAGATGCAGTTTGTGAAACTGTACCCTGAAGGAAATGCAGAAGCAAGGTTCAAGATAAACCGGGTAAAAACCCTGTATGCCTATTGCAACCGCCACAGGATGTTCAGAAGGGTCTTAAGACAGGATCGCAGTCTGGTAAAGAGATCAGATCTGTATAGATCGGAACGTCATTTGAAGGATCTTTTCAGATGTTCCAGAAATCTTTCTGCGATCGGAGTGAAAGCCTGATATTTATTCCAGGCGAGATATATTTTACTCTCAAGTTTAGGTGAAAGGGGTCTGAAGGCGAGACCGCTTCCTTCGGAGGTATCCACCAGATGCTCGAAGGTAAGAAGGCAGCCCAGACCTTCCCTGGCAAATACCGAGCCGTTATACGAAAGACGGAAGGAACCTTCCAGATGGAGGTCTGAATAGTCCTTTCCCGCCCATTTTTTAATAACATCGATCCACGCCTGTTCGGAACAGAACAGGGGAAGTCCGATAAGATCGGATACGTGGATCGTTTTTTTATTTTTTAGAGGATCGTCCGCAGGAAACACCAGTCCCCAGGTATCGGCTTCCGGGAACTCTATATAGCTGTACTTTCTGGGATCGGGATCCTCAGCAAGGACGAGGAAATCCAGGAGGCCTTTGTCGAGTTTGTCCGCGATCTGCTCCGTATCTCCGCTGGTGATGTGATAATGGAGATTCGGATATTTTTCTTTGAAGTCCTTTATGGAGCGGGCCAGGTATTTTATCTGATATGACTCTGCAAGGCCGAGATAGAGATCTCCTCCTGTGATATCGTCAAGGGAGATGAATTCCTGCTCGATCTTGTCCGCCATCGCTATGAGGTCTTCAGCCCTGTCCCTGAGAAGGATGCCTTCGTCGGTAAGCTCGATGCTGAAGGAGTGCCTTGTGAACAGTTTTTTCCCAAGTTCATCTTCAAGTGCTTTCAGCTGCTTCGAAAGCGTCGGCTGGGTAACGTGCAGCGTTTCTGCCGCTCTTGACATGTTTTCCTCTCTTGCTACTGCAAGAAAATATCTCAGGGTCCTGATTTCCATTAAGATCACCTCACATTATTCTATGATATGCCGATTTAGAATATCACGATATTCATTATAACCATTAGCGAAATGTTTTGCAAGGGCTTATCATAGTAACTGTAAAGAAAAGAAAATGATTTTAGGTGTGAGGAAAACCATGGAGATCAAAGGATTGAAGCAGAATCTGTCCGACGCAGGCTGCCCGGATGAGGTGGCAAAGGACATCATAAGGATGTGTGAAGCAGGAAACACGGAAGGTGCCCTGCATCTTATGAAGAGGGACAGGTGCAGGCTGATCGAAGAGCTGCATGAGAGCGGGAGAAAGGTGGACAGGATGGATTACCTGATCCGAAGCACCGAAAAGGAAATAAAAGACAGGCAATAAACGGAGGTAGCCAAAATGATCAAAAAAGAAGAATTGAGATTAACACAGGAGTGGGACAAGACATTCCCGAAGAGCGATAAGGTGGACCACAGCAAGGTGACCTTTGTGGAGATTAACACAGGAGTGGGACAAGACATTCCCGAAGAGCGATAAGGTGGACCACAGCAAGGTGACCTTTGTGAACAGATATGGTATCACGCTTGCTGCAGATATGTACGTTCCCAGGGATAAGGAAGGAAAGCTTCCCGCCATCGCAGTCTGCGGTCCCTTCGGAGCAGTCAAGGAGCAGTGCAGCGGACTTTATGCACAGAATATGGCTGAGAGAGGGTTCCTGACCATCGCTTTCGATCCTTCATTCACAGGTGAGAGCGGAGGAAACGTGAGATATATGGCATCTCCCGACATCAATACAGAGGACTTCATGGCAGCTGTGGATTTCCTGTCGCTCAATGAGAAGGTGGATCCGGAGCGAATCGGTATCATCGGTATCTGCGGATGGGGCGGAATGGCGATCAATACCGCTGCTCTCGACACCAGGGTCAAGGCAACCGTAGCATCCACCATGTACGATATGACAAGAGTGAATGCCAAGGGATATTTCGATGCGGATGACAGCGAAGAGAAGCGCTACGAAGCAAGAAAAGCCATGTGCGCTCAGAGACTTGAAGACCTGAAGGCCGGCGAGTACAAGCTCGGCGGAGGCGTAGTCGATCCGCTTCCTGAAGACGCACCCTTCTTCGTAAAGGACTATTACGACTATTACAAGACAGACCGCGGTTATCATGAGAGATCTCTCAACTCAAACGGAGGCTGGAACGTTATCGGATGTGAATCATTTGTGAACCAGCCCATCCTCATGTATTCAAACGAGATAAGATCCGCAGTCATGATCATGCACGGCGATAAGGCTCATTCATTCTATTTCGGAAAAGACGCCTATGAAAATATGATAAAAGACAGCAAATATACCGATAACAAAGAACTTCTGGTCATCCCCGGTGCTGTTCATACAGACCTCTATGATGGCGGAAGCACAGGCGCGATTCCCTTCGATAAGCTCGAAGAGTTCTTTGACAAGTATCTGAAATAGAGAAGGAGAAAACATATGAGCAAGGTTTTGATCATAACCACAAGCATAAGGGCCAGAAGCAATTCTGATATAGTGGCAGATAAGGTCGCAGAGGGAGCAAGGGCCGCCGGACACGATGTGGAGGTAGTAAGCCTCAAGGGAAAAACCATCGGATTCTGCAAAGGCTGCCTGGCTTGTCAGACCACCAAAAAATGCGTGATCAGTGACGATGCGGTATCAATAGCAGAGAAGGTACTTAATGCGGATACTCTCGTGTTCGCCACACCGATCTACTACTATGAGATGAGCGGACAGATGAAGACGCTTCTTGACAGACTGAACCCGCTGTTTCCTTCGGACTATAAGTTCAGGAACGTATATATGATCTCCACAGCAGCAGAAGATGAGGACTATGTATATGAGAAGGCCGTGAGCGGCCTCAACGGCTGGGTGGATTGCTTCTCTAAAGCTGAGTTTAAAGGGTCCTTCTTCCTGGGCGGTGTGACCAGTATGGCAGAGGCTTCAGGAAGGGAAGAGGAGCTTAAGGATGCGTATGAATTCGGAAAAGCGCTGGCTTAAAAATAGAGTTTTCTTCGGGATCGTTATTCTCATCTTTATGGTTTTCATGCTTTGCAGCTGCGGGAATAATGATGCTGCTCAAGATGAGACTGAAACTGCCGGTACGGCTGAAGAAGTAGCTGAAACCGAAGATGAGGCAACGGAAGCTGAAGAAGAAGCAACTGAAGATACAGAAGAAGCGGAGGAGTTTGAAGAAATGATGAGATTCTATATAAATGACACAGAACTGGAAGTTACATGGGAAGATAACGACTCCGTAAGTGCTCTGAAGGAAATCGCATCGGAGGAACCTCTTACGATAAACATGTCCATGTACGGAGGCTTTGAACAGGTGGGCCCTATCGGGCAGGATCTTCCGAGAAATGACAGGCAGACCACCACGGGTG
>CACZGZ010000149.1 GCA_902780845.1 uncultured Eubacteriales bacterium | reverse complement strand
GTCGATGCCTGCCAGTTCGCAGGCTCTCATACGTCTGTGCCCTGAGAGAAGTTCATATCTTCCGTCTTCCTTCTGCCTTACTGTAGCAGGGGTAAGTACTCCTCTTACCTTAATACTGTCCACAAGATGCATCATGTCTTCGTCATCCCGTACTCCGAATGGATGATCCGGAAAGGGATCTATTTCAGACAATGGTATCTCATAGATCTTCTTGAGATCAGCCTCATCTCTTTCTTTCTGTGATGAAAACAACTCATCTAACGAGGGAAGCTTTATCTCGTTCATTCTGTCTTTCGGCATACTTCATCACCTCCCTTGTAAGCTGTTCATATGACTGCGCTGGCTTGCTGGTACTGTCATAACTGAAGATACTCTTTCCGGCTCTGCTGGCTTCAGCTGCTTTGACTGCCATAGGGATCTCAGTATCGAAGATCCTGATGGACATGCCGTAATTGGTTCTTATGGCTGATATGACATCCTTTGCCAGGTTAGTCCTGCCATCAACAAGAGTCATCAGTATGCCACCGATCTCCAGGTTTTCATTGGTATGATTCTGAACGAGGTCGATGCTTCTCATAAGCTGCGTCATGCCTTTAAGTGGAAGATACTGGGCCTGTACCGGGATAATGACTTCGTCCGATGCTGTAAGAGCATTTATCGTAAGCATCCCGAGAGAAGGCATGCAGTCTATGATGATATAGTCATAATCATCTTTTACCGCGCTGAGTATTCCATCCATTACAGACTCTCTCTTCATGGCGTTCACCAGCCTGGTCTCCATTGATGACAGATACAGATTGGAAGGGATGAGATCCATTCCCTCATCGAGGTGTATTATGGTGTTCTCGATATGAGGTCTGTGACCTTTTAGCTGCACATACATAAGTGTTCCAAGGGTATCATTGAGATTCTCTCCGTTCACCCCAAGACTGGCGCTCAGATCACTCTGAGGATCAGCATCCACAAGGAGTACTTTTCTGTCAGCTCTTGCAAGTCCCGCACCCAGGTTGAGAGCTGTAGTAGTTTTCCCGACTCCTCCTTTCTGGTTGCATATTGCTATCGTTCTTGACATCCGGCATCACCTCTAGTTCAGTTTCTTCTGTATGACTGTCCTCACCTTATCAAGCTCGCATCTTTCCGAGTAACAGATCAGACATTCCAGGAAGAGTCTGGAAGCATCTCCGTCAGGATCACAGGATCTGAGAAGCATAAGAAGCGACAGTGACTGTTCGTCTTCTATAGTGGTGAATACCAGGAACAGCATGTCCACCGCTTCCCAGAAAGCTCCCTTGAGATAAAGCCTTCCGATAAGTTCAAGGATAAGCATATCCTCATCGTTATCAAAGCAGTATTCAGATGCATCATCGATATTTTCGGATATCGTTCTTGCTATCTCATGGATCATAGGGCAGCATACAGGGCCTTTCATTTCTTCAGCAATAACTTTATTCATCTCTTTGTTTTCCATTTTCTTTCCTCCTCATTTGGATATACTAATAGCCCTGCCAGAGTGACAGGGCATGTAAGGAAAGATACCGGATCTTACTAGTAAGCGAGTTTAAGGATAAGCTCATCGACAGCGTCAGTGAACCTTCCTTCAGAGAGGAGCTTGTTCCTCAGCTCGTTAAGTGCAAGTATAAGGATAGTCTTTTCATCTTCAGTCATCTGTACTTTAGTCTTGTTTCCGAACATGGGATCACCTCCGTTTCATATTATGAGTGTATAACAAAAAAGACAGTCCGTAAATTATGCGAATATCAACAGAGATCGCACAGTTGAAATAGACTGTCTGATTCATATAATGAAGATGTAAAAGAGTTTTAGGGATTTTGCAGGAACGACTCCTGTGTAGACGACAGGAGTCGGGAAAAAACCTAAAAATGTAGGGAGTCCACTATATATGGACATTGATCAAAAGACCCACTAAAAAATTTGCCTTGGTGAAAGTAAAGTGGAACTCCTAAAATAACGTCAATTTTTTAGAGACTGTACCTATATTGAGTGGTATTGAACGTATATGATCGAAAATCCGGAAAATGCCG
>CACZGZ010000148.1 GCA_902780845.1 uncultured Eubacteriales bacterium | reverse complement strand
GGATAATTCTTTAGACCAGCTGATGTATAAGATAACTCTTGACGGAAAGCCTGACGTTAAATCTGCAATACTCCATCATGAGGAGGGGATGGACCTTATACCATCCAATCTTGATCTTTCTTCCATGGAAACACAGCTTGTAAACGCCATGAGCAGGGAGAAGGTACTTACACAACTTACCCGTGAAGTTAAAGCCTCATATGACTATATCCTGATAGACTGCAGCCCTTCGCTCGGCATGATAACTGTGAATGCACTCACTGCAGCTGACAGCGTGATCATACCGGTCCAGGCCCAGTACCTTCCTGCTAAAGGAATGGTACAACTGATAAGGAGTATCGATAAAGTAAGGACTCATACCAATGAGAACCTGAAGATCGATGGGGTATTGCTTACTCTTGTTGATGGAAGGACCAAACTGGCACATGAAGTAATAGATGCGATTCGTGAAAACCTGGGAATGAAGATACGCATATTTGATAGTATGATTCCCATAGGAGTGAAAGCTGCAGAAGCAGGCAAGGAAGGTAAAAGCATATATGCCTATGATAAAGGCTCAAGACCTGCTGATGCTTATACGAATTTTACCAAGGAGGTGATCAAAATTGGCGATAGAGAACAAAGGGTTAAAGATTCCATCGATAGATGACCTGTTTACTTCTCAAGAAGAAAGGGAAGAGGCAGCTCTTAAAAAAATATATGAGATACCATTAGCGGAAATAGACCCGTTCCCAGATCATCCGTTCATTGTAAGGGATGACGAAGACATGATAAGTCTGGCTGAATCTATTAAAGAAAACGGAGTACTTACGCCTGCTACAGTCAGAAAAAAGGAAGACGGAAGATATGAACTTCTTTCAGGGCATCGCAGGATGAGAGCATGCGAACTGGCAGGACTCAACACACTCAGATGTGAGATCGTTGAAATGAACCGTGATGAAGCTACAATTTTCATGGTAGAATCAAATCTCCAGAGAAGTGACATACTTCCGAGCGAGAAAGCGTGGGCGTATAGAATGAAAATGGAGGCAATAAAAAAATTACCAGGTAGGCCTACAAAAGGTAATATGTCTCCAATGGAGACACATTTAAGGTCTAGTGCAATAATTGCTAAAGAATCAAATGATAGCAGAGCTCAGGTGGACAGATATATCCGCCTTACCGAGCTCCTTCCTGAACTTCTCGAAATGGTCGATGATAAGAAGATAGGAATGAGGCCGGCTGTGGAGCTCTCGTATATTCCTAAACTGGTCCAGTGCGACATATGGGAGGCTTTGGAACAGGAGCAGTGTACTCCGACTCATGAACAGGCAAGACGCATGAGGAGGATGTCAGAAGAAGGGAAGCTCACTAAGGAAGCGATCGAAGCGATCATGTCAGAGAAAAAGCCCAATCAGAAGGAGAAGATAGTGCTTAGAGGAGATCGGTTCAAGGATCTGTTCCCCAAGAATCTTCCACTGACAAAACGCGAGGACTATGTGGCGGCAGCTATGGAATATTACGGAAAGTATTTGGAACGCATGCGAAACGCACCAGAGAGATGATGAACTTATTTATGTTTCCCTCCCCTATAACCCCTCCTTTAGCTAACAGTTAAAGCTAACTGAAAAAGAAAATATATTTAAATATAACTAAATAAGGCAACTATGACGCTTGAGTATATATCTCAGGCGTTTTTTATTTGCCGGAAAGGATGAAACATGTATTTTGAAAAACGAAAGAACAGGCCCATAGTGATCACACTGATCATGCTGATCATACTGAGCTCCATGCTTCCGTTCATGACTGATACTGCTTTGGCCTTCAGTGGAAAGAAGGGCAGCACCTATCACACCACAGACGGAGGCAGGATAACATACGGATCAGGAGAAGGAGGCTATTCAAACTCCAGAAAAGCTGATCTGGGTGACACTATCGGATCCAGATATGCCTACTGCGTGCAGCCTGAAAAGGTATCGCCTGTCGTAGGCAAGATGACCGTGGATAAGGTCGTAACTGATGAGAATGAAACCGGCAAATGGAATGCCTTAAGAAACATCGTGTACTATGCGCCATCTTATCCCGGTTACGATAATAACGTGAATAACATAAAAAGCGCTT
>CACZGZ010000147.1 GCA_902780845.1 uncultured Eubacteriales bacterium | reverse complement strand
TCCTCCGCAGCCCATCAGTGAGAACACCATTGCAATGACCAATACAGATGCCAGTAAAACTCTTAACTGCTTTTTCATATGGTCACCTTTTATCCTGTTATTTCAGTTTGCCGTAGCTTTCAGCGTCCACCGCTTCGAGCCATTCGTTGCTTGTTTCCTCGCCGTCCACCTCGATGGCAAGATGTGAGAACCATGAGTCGGGAGCAGCTCCATGCCAGTGCTTGACTTCAGCCGGGATGTTGATAACCGTTCCGGGGGTCATCTCGACCGCATCCTTTCCCCACTCCTGATAGTAGCCTCTTCCGCCTACGCAGATCAGCATCTGCCCGCCGCCGTTCTTTGCGTGGTGGATGTGCCAGTTGTTCCTGCAGCCGGGCTCAAAGGTAACGTTATACATAGCCACCTGCTCAGTTGACACAGGTGCCAGATAGCTCTGTCCCACAAAAAACTCTCCGTAGGGATTCTCCTCTCCTATAGGGAAAAATATTTCTTTCTGGAATTCTTCTTTTGTCATAGTCTTCACCTCGTTATTTTTTCAATTCTATTTTCTTATGAAATCCTTGTCTTTGTCAGGTACGCCGCCTTCATCCGACACGTACCTCTCAACCGACATGTGCAGGTCGTACTTATCTCTCAGCTTCGCTATCTCTACCATCATGGGCGATGCGTGATGCATGTCGAGGGACTCCTGGTCCCTCCAGCTGTCGATGAGAAGCACCGTCTCCGGATCCTTCATGGGGATGAAATACTCATATCTTTCATTTCCCTCTTCAGCCCTTATGGCGTCTGCGATTCCGCGTTCCTCCATCTCACGGGCGAACTCTTTGGCGCTTCCGCCTTCACCTTTATAGTAAAGATTTACCGTTATACTCATTTCCGATCTCCTTTTAAAATCAGAGTGCGCTTTCAAGCCATCTCTTTATGGCGTTTGCGTCGGGGCGGTTTATCTGAACGCCCTTTCCCCACTTGACGTCGGAGCTTACATTCTTATGAAGTTCTTTGTCGCTTCTGCCCACTCCGCTTCCGCCTGATGTGCAGAAAGGAAGAATGGTCTTACCGGAGAAGTCATAGCTCTCCAGGAAGGTCTCGATGATCCTGGGAGCAACTCCCCACCAGATGGGGAAGCCGACGATCACGGTGTCGTAGGAATCCATGTCAGCGACCTTGTTCTTTATCTCGGGTCTTGCTGACTTGTCGTTCATCTCAACGCTACTGCGGCTCTTTCTGTTGTTCCAGTTGAGGTCAGCTGAAGTGTATTTCTCCACGGGCTCGATCTCAAAGAAATCTCCTCCTGCGATCTCTGCTATCTCTCTTCCGACGTTCTCAGTCACGCCGCTTGCTGAAAAAACTGCTACTAAAACTTTATTTGCCATATATTTTCCTCCTTACTATTTCCCAAAAAGCCCGATAAGGCATTTATATGTGATGTCGTAAACCGACTGATAGTCGTAATCTATCTTCGCTTCCTTCATGGCAGCCTTCTGCTTATCCGTCACCGTCGTGTACGGATAGATACCGAACATGAAGGGGAAGAAAACGTAAATGAAATTGTCTTTTTCCACCTCGCTCATCTCCGGGCAGAACTTGTCCAGGATCCCGCGGATGTTCTCAAGGGATTTCCCGTAGGACTCCTTGAAGGACCTGAGTTCCTCTTCCCTGCTGTTAGCTTCCATGTCGAAGTTGTTCATCGAAAGAAGCTTCAGGAGCTGCTTCCTGTTTTCCAGAGAACCCGCGATCCTGTCCGCGATCTCCTCATGAGAGAGCTTTTCGTTATCGATTATGATCTTCTCCAGCTCCTCGTTCCAGCGGTCGTACTCCAGCTTGAACAAAGCCAGGAAGATCTCCTCCTTGGTCTGGAAATAGTTATATATCGTGGGCCTCGAGAATGTCGTCTCGGCTCCTATGTCCTTTAAAGTTATATCCCTGAAGCTCATGGTCTGATAAAGCTTCTCGCAGGCGCTGATGATCTCATCTCTTCTGGCCGCCGTGCGTTCCGGTGATCCCTTAGGCATGATCTGCTCCTTTCGGTTTTTGCGCATTCTGACACCGTGTCAAAATGCTTTACGACCAGATTATATTCCTATTCTGACACCGTGTCAAGTATGTTTTTCGCAAAAAACTTC
>CACZGZ010000146.1 GCA_902780845.1 uncultured Eubacteriales bacterium | reverse complement strand
CCCAGATCCAGAAGGATTTCCCCGCATCCGTTAAGGAAATCGTTCTCTCAGGATGTCAGGGCCACGCAGGTCTCAGACCTTTCTATAATAAGGAAGAAAAGCAGATGGCCGAGGATAACATGGACCGCTTGGGGATAAGCCACCTGAAGGACCGCTGCTACAGGGAACTCTCCGGAGGTCAGCAGCAGAGAGTTCTTCTGGCAAGAGCTCTTTGTGCTACGGGAAAGATCATCCTCCTGGACGAGCCCGTCGCAGGACTGGATCCCAAAGTCACCCAGGAGATGTATCATCTCATCGCCAACCTCAACAAGGAAGGCATCGCCATCGTCATGATATCACATGATCTGGTACAGGCCGTCCACTACGCCAGCCATATCCTTCACATAGGCGACAGGATCTTCTTCTGCACCAAGGACGAATATCTCATGAGCGCCCCGGGCAGGCTCTTCGTATCCAACAAGGGAGGAGGTTTCAAAGAATGGCAGAAACTCTGATCTCTTACCTTCAGTATCCCTTCGTGAGAAACGCCCTTATAGTAGGCGTGCTGATCGCACTCTGTTCCTCACTTCTGGGAGTGACCCTTGTGCTCAAGCGCTTCTCCTTTATCGGAGACGGCCTTTCACACGTGGCCTTCGGCGGCATCGCCATCGCATCGGTACTTAACATCACAAACGACATGCTGGTAGTGCTTCCGGTGACCATCATAAGCGCCGTCCTCCTCTTAAGGACCGGCCAGAACACCAAGATCAAGGGAGACGCGGCCATCGCCATGATATCCGTAGGTGCCCTTGCCTTCGGCTACCTCCTGATGAACGTTTTCTCAACTTCGTCAAACGTGTCCGGAGACGTATGCACCACCCTCTTCGGATCCACCTCGATCCTGACTCTTTCAAGCTGGGACGTGTGGCTCTCCGTGATCCTTTCGGTGCTGGTAGTGCTCATCTTCGTTCTCCTGTACAACAAAATATTCGCGGTGACCTTTGACGAGGACTTCGCGATATCCGCAGGAACGAACGCGAACCGCTACAACCTTCTCATCGCCATCATAATAGCCGTGATCATAGTGCTCGCCATGAACCTGGTGGGCTCCCTTCTGATCTCAGCGCTGGTCATCTTCCCGGCCCTTTCGGCAATGAGACTGTTCAGGAATTTCAAAGGAGTCACCATCTGTTCAGCCATACTTTCCGTGGTCTGCGCCCTTCTCGGGATGCTGATCTCCATACTGGCAGGTACGCCGGTAGGATCAACTATCGTTGCGGCTGACGTAGTCGCCTTCCTTGTTTGTCACATTGCAGGTAAATTTATTACAGGGGCAAAATAATGAAGACTAAAAAGATTTTGACAGTGTTGCTTATCTCACTTATGCTTGTGACCCTGCTCGCCGGCTGCGGGGATGATTCCTCAGACAGAAACAACGGCGGTTCCCAGTCCCCTACCGTGTCCGACGTGCTTGAAGACGCATATATGGAAGTATAAAAAATGCAGATACTAAAAGAGACGGCATCGAAGCCGTCTCTTTTTTCATGTTTTGATATTTGCATCAGATATTCAGCCATCCCAGCACGCTTGCGATGGAGCTTAAGAGGATGACCACTACGAAGATCGGAGCTACCGACCTGATGAACACACGGTACATTCCCTCGAAGCGGAACTTCGATGAAAGCTTTACCTCTTCAGCGACCTTGTCAACGGTAACAACCTTGATGATGAACATGCAGGTAGCAAAGGCTGCCACAGGCATCATAAGGGAATTGGTGAGGAAATCAAAGAAGTCCAGGATCTCCATGCCGAAGATGTGAACGAAGGACAGTCCGCTGTATCCAAGGGATGAAAGTGATCCAAGAACTACCATGATCAGGGCTACAAGGCCGGTTGCCTTCTTTCTTCCCCAGCCAAGCTCATCCTGGATGGTGGATGCGCTGGTCTCCGCAAGGGAGATGGCGCTGGTGAGCGCAGCAAATAATACCAGCACAAAGAAGAGTATGCCGACAGCTCCGCCGAGTCCCATGCTCTCGAATACCTTGGGGATGGTTACGAACATGAGGCCGGGGCCTTTGTTCAGCATGTCCGGATCTCCGCCTGAGAACGCAAATACCGCAGGGATTATCATAAGACCTGCAAGGATAGCGATACC
>CACZGZ010000145.1 GCA_902780845.1 uncultured Eubacteriales bacterium | reverse complement strand
GAACATGAGGCCGGGGCCTTTGTTCAGCATGTCCGGATCTCCGCCTGAGAACGCAAATACCGCAGGGATTATCATAAGACCTGCAAGGATAGCGATACCACTGTCGAAGAAGATGACCTGATGGGTCGCCTTTTCGATATCTACGTCCTTCTTCATGTATGAGCCGTAGGTGATGAGGATACCCATGGCGATGGACAGTGAATAGAACATCTGTCCCAGGGCGGCTACCACCGTCATCCATGAGAAATGCTTGAAGTCAGGGACCAGGAAGTACTTGATACCTGCGCCTGCTCCGGGTCTGGTCATGGAATAGATTGCAACCAGTATTGCTAACACAACGAGGATCGGCATCATGAACTTGGATACCTTCTCAACTCCGTTCTCTACCCCGAGAACGATGACTATGAGGGTGAGAGCAGCGAATACGATGAACCAGAGTTCAGCGTCTCCCGCTGATGTTATAAAGCCTGTAAAGAAATCATCCTGAGCTGTTCCGTGAACGTTTCCTGTGATATATTCAAAGAGATATTTGCAGACCCAGCCTCCTATTACGCTGTAGTAAGGAAGGATCAGCATGGGGATCACAGCGTTGATCCAGCCCCCTGCTTTAACTAAGCCCTTCTTGCTGAATGCGCTGAAAGCCCCTACAGGGCTCTTCTCTGTCATCCTTCCCAGTGCGCTCTCGGACATCATGAGCGTATATCCGAAGGTAAGGGCGAGCAAAAGATACACTAACAGGAAGATACCTCCGCCGTACCTTGCTGCAAGATAAGGGAATCTCCAGATGTTTCCGAGACCTACGGCTGACCCTGCCGTAGCGAGAACGTAACCGAGTTTGCTGGAGAACAAACCTCGTTCAGCATTCTCTCTTAAATCGTTATTCATCGATAACTTCCTCCAATTTTTGTTTCAACGAGACAAAATTATATCACAGTTTTGTTAAAAAATCCATAATATTTATCATATCTTGAAAAAATATATCTTTTGTAATATGATGGTACCAGAATTTTGATTTAACTGTTTCAGAATAAACATAAACGGAGGCAACAATGATCAAGACTGAAATACTGAACGTAAACGGAAACCTCGTACAGGGCGTACACATCAACGCACCCGGAGGAGAGGGACATCCCAACATGCTGGTACTGGTATGCAAGAAGGGATATATCATGTGCGGCTATCTCAACCTCGGAACTTCCGATGCAGTAGCTGACGCTGCCTGCGTCATCGGCGGCGCTTGCTTCGATGATATCCTGGCAAACCCCGTAAAGGCTGTTTCCAAAGAAGGAGAAAAGCTTGGCATCAAGGTCGGAATGACCGGAAAGGAAGTCTGCGACATCCTTAACTGAGTATGACTAAAAAGACCTTTGCCATAGCCGGAGCGTTCATTGCCTGGATCATGGGATCCGGCTTCGCCACCGGCCAGGAGATTTTCCAGTTTTTTACAAGTTACGGATATATGAGTTTCGCGATCCTCGCCATCAACCTGGCGGGGTTCCTTTTGGTGGGGACCGAGATCCTGGAAACAGGCTATGCCCACCGCGATATCAAAGGATTCAATCACTTTGAATACTTTTGCGGTAAAAAGATAGGCTTCTTCTACAGCTGGGTCCTGCCGCTCAACATGTTCGGAGGACTGAGCATCATGCTGTCCGGCGCGGGCACTGCCCTCAACGAATACTTCGGGATCAACGTTCACGTCGGAGCTGTTATCATGGCCGCCCTCGCTTTCATGTCATACGCCATCGGCTTTGAACGCTTCCTTAAGATCGCATCATCCATCGGTCCCTTGATAATCTGCTTTACCCTGACCGTGGGGCTCCTGACGGTCATAAGGAATTCAGCGGACATAAGCGGCATTACCGAATATGCCTCAAATATGGAAGAAAGGCAGCCTGCCCCCTTCTGGTGGCTCTCCGCCCTCCTCTACATATCATATAACCTCTGGGGCGGATCCAAGTACTACACCGCTTTGGGAGCGAGCGCCCCTACGCTCAGGGAAGCAAGAAACGGTGCCATTCTCGGCACCCTTGCCTTGATGCTCGGTATCTTTCTCATGAATACCGCCATGCTCACCGAGATGAAGAACGTGCTGATCTTCGGCGTGCCCACCCTCTATCTCGCAAAGCAGATATCCTACGTGCTGGGCGCCGTGTTCAGCATAATGCT
>CACZGZ010000144.1 GCA_902780845.1 uncultured Eubacteriales bacterium | reverse complement strand
ACGAGAAATAATATAGAGAGGGAGGTGTCTCATGGGAAGACACGGTACGATCGCGGGCAGAAAAGCCGCACAGGATTCAAAAAGAGCAGCAATGTTCACTAAATATGCTAAGGCTATCACTGTAGCTGCTAAGGACGGAGGAGATCCTGATTACAATGCCTCTCTGAGACTGGCAATCGAAAAGGCTAAAGCTATTTCAATGCCTAATGACAATATTCAGAGAGCTATCAAGAAAGGTACAGGAGAGCTGGGCGGAGCAAGTTACGAGGAGATGACCTTTGAGGGTTACGGACTCGGCGGAGTCGCTGTTATAGTAGAAGCTCTTACAGATAATTCAAACAGAACCACATCTTCAGTGCGTTCTACATTCGATAAGTATGGAGGTAACCTGGGAACACCTGGCTGCGTTTCATACATGTTCAATTCCAAGGGAGTTCTCGTTCTCGATAACGAAGACGGAGATCTCGATGAGGATACCGTTATGGATGCTGCTCTTGAAGCAGGTGCAGACGATATGGTAAATGAGGGAGATTCCTTCGTTATCTATACCGATCCTGCAGATTTCACTGACGTTCTCACCGGAATGAAGGATGCAGGCTACGAGTTTGTAGAAGCTGATATTGAGAGAGTTCCCACAGTGGAAGCTACACCTAAGCCGGAAGATCTCAAGAGATTATCCAAGATGATCAATCTCCTTGAGGAGAATGAAGACGTACAGAAAGTGCACCATAACTGTGCAGTTGAACTTCTGGACGAGTAATGCGGCAGTAAGGTTAAACTGAAATACTGACTTTTTCCTGGATTATTCGTTAAAGGATACATAAAAGAACCTACACTAACGCAACGGGAACCCGTGTCGTTTAAGCGTTATGTCAGGCCTCCTCCGAGTGGAAGGCAGAGGCTTAAGTGCAGGGCACCCACCTATCAACTGATAGGGCGTCTTTTATACCCTTGACGGTAATCCGGGTTTTTTATATTGTTTTGTAAAACGAAAGAGTTGATATCATGAAAAGAATCGTCATCATTGATGGATACAGCCTCATATTCAGAGCGTTCTATGCCATGCAGCGCCCTATGATCACATCTGAGGGGATTTATACCCAAGGGATCTACGGCTTCCTCAACATGCTTAACAAGATCGAGGAGGATTTCAGCCCTGAATATATTGCAGTTGCCTTTGATCTCAAGGAACCCACATTCAGACATAAGGAATACGAGGGATATAAGGCGGGAAGGAAACCGACTCCCCCGGAGCTTCTAATGGAGATACCCATCCTTAAGGATATCCTTAAGGCGATGAATATCAGGATACTCGAGGTACCCGGATTCGAAGCCGATGATATCATAGGCACGGTATCAAGGATCGCCGAAGAACAGGGAATGGAACCTCTTATCTTTACAGGCGACAAGGATGCTCTTCAGCTTACTTCGGATGTAACTAAAGTAGTATTCACAAAAAAGGGAGTTACCGATTTCGATCTCTATGACAGGGAAAAGATGCAGGAACGCTATGGTCTTACACCGTCTCAGTTCATCGATCTCAAGGGAATAATGGGCGACAGCTCAGACAATATTCCGGGGATCCCGGGAATAGGAGAAAAGGGCGGAATAGAACTCCTCACTCAGTTCGGAAGCCTGGAGGAAGTCCTGGAGCATTCCGATGAGATCAAAAAACCCGCCATGAGGAAAAAGGTAGAGGAGAACGCGGATCTTGCAAGGATGTCAAAACATCTGGCTACCATCATAAGAGACGTTCCGCTTGAAGTCAGGCTGGAAGATATGGTATTCACCGAACCGGACTATGAGGAACTCACCGCTCTTTACAAAAAACTTGAATTCAAGAGCTTTCTTAAGAAGCTGGGCACCAAAGCAGCTGTTGAGAATAAGGTCAGCTTTGATCCCGCGGAACTTGAATTTAAGGGGGAGAAGATCGGCATTGGTGACAGAATGGATCTGTACAAGCTTTATGACCTTAAAGGAAAGGACGTCTTCGTGGAGATTTTCGGTGAGTTTTCACACGTGAAAGGAAACTCCGCTGAAAGCATAGTCTTATCGGAGAAAAAGAAAAGTATCTATTGTCGCATAAGAAATGACTGCTTGACATTTCTTTTGATATAGGTTAAAATTAGATTAATATGAATCCTCACTACGCAGCGGAGGTGTGATATGATGAATCTGAACGAACTGTTTCAGTGCATGAAAAAAGCATTGAATCCAGAGAAATTATTTTCAAAT
>CACZGZ010000143.1 GCA_902780845.1 uncultured Eubacteriales bacterium | reverse complement strand
TCAGAACTGTGATACCGCTGAATCCGCCGGGGATCAGATTTCCCGTCCTTATGAAACTCTTCAGGTTGAAGGCGAAGATCGCCGCAGCCACCGTCAGAAGAAAATATTTTAAAATTGTAGATTTAAATTTAGACTGTTTCTTCATAATTGCAGATCAAAACAAATCTTTCAACGTCCGAACTGTCGTCTGTGCAGGTGCTGAGCACCAGAGTCTCAGGAGCCTCTCCGTACTTGGGGAGCACATATACATCGTCATTTATCGATATGTATTTACCGACGGACGCGCTGTACCTCATGGTCCTTCCGTCCGGAAGCAGGATGTATACGTCCTTATGTGCTTCAAGATACTTGGCGTCCTCGAATTTCTTAAGGCGGCCGAACATGGCTCCGTTATGCATATTGTGTCCGTAGATCATCGTCTCCTGATCGGAGAAGTCCGAACTGCACAAAACATCCATGAAAATGGATCCTGCTATCGACCAGTTTCCGCGAAAATCCAGGGTAAGATAGACCTGATTGCTGCTTCCCTTGAGCACGGGATAGTTCACGTTGGTATCAGGTATATATATCCATCCCACCACGTCTGAATTGTCAGCCTGAAGGGTCGCAAAATCGACTTGCGGGAACCCGTCTTTCTCCTCATAGACGTACTTCTCAACTATCTCTTCATTGGCTACGTCTATTTTGTGATAGTTCAGTGCGATCTTGGCTATGTTATACCCCGAGAAGCCTATGACCGCCAGAAGCACGATCACTATCATTACAGTGAGCGTATTATTTTTTTTGCTGTTATTTTTAGATCTCATATTACCGCCTTTTGTTACAGTTCTCTTCTACCCTCAAAAGATTTAAGCAAAGTAACCTCGTCCGCGAATTCAAGATCGGATCCCACGGGAACTCCGTGAGCTATCCTGCTGACCTTGATGCCTGCGGGCTTCAGAAGCTTGGAGATATACATCGCCGTAGCCTCTCCCTGTATCGTAGGGTTGGTGGCGATGATTACTTCCTCGCAATCGTTGGTCTGAAGTCTTTTGATCAGCGACTTCAGATTGATATCTTCAGGTCCGATACCTTCCATGGGTGAAATGACTCCGTGAAGCACGTGATAGGTCCCGTTATAGTCCCTTATCCTCTCCATGGCCATTACGTCCCTCGGGGTCTCCACCACGCAGATAAGATCCTTCCTGCGTCCCGGATCCGAACAGATCTTACAGGGATCTGAGTCCGTCAGGTTCCCGCAGATAGAACAGTGCCTCAGCTGTCTTTTGGCGTTCAGCATGGAATCTGCCAGAGCTTCCACCTGCTTCTCGTCCTTATCGAGGATATGAAAAGCAAGCCTCTGCGCGGACTTCTCACCTACGCCCGGAAGCTTGGATAATTCGTTTATGAGTATTTCAAGCTGTCTTGGATAATCTCTCATCTCTTTAACGATTTCCCTTTATTACAGGAGTCCGGGGATATCAAGACCGCCGGTGAACTGTCCCATTGTGCTCTGTGACATTTCATCGATCTGTCTGAGTCCCTCGTTTACAGCTGCCATTACCAGATCCTCCAGTGTCTCCACGTCATCGGGATCTACCACTTCGGGCTTGATAACGAGCTTTACGAGTTCCTTCTTGCCGCTTACTGTGGCCTCAACAACTCCGCCGCCTGCTGTAGCTGTGACTTCCTTCTCTTCCAGTTCAGCCTGTGCTCTTTCCATCTGTGCCTGAAGAGCCTGCATCTGCTGTAACTGCTGCATATTGAATCCACCGGCCTTCTGAGGCTTCTTAGCCTTACCGGCTCTCATACCTTTTCCCATTTTAATCCTCCACTATTATATCCAGTCCCAGAGCGTCCTTCGCTTCTCTGACGTAGTCCTTCTCCGGTTCCGTTTTTTCCTTTTCTGAATGTTTCTCAAGCACTATGCCGCCTCTCACAGGACGTTTGAGGATACCCGACATGATGCTGTCTATGGTACTGATCTTTTCCTGAACGTGCTTTCTGGCGAACTCAGTGCTTACCGCGATGGTATACGTTCCCTTACGCACGTCCTTCAGTCTGGTCCAGCTCCTTATGAGGTTGAAGCTTCCGCTGGTCGCTTCGCCCTCTTCCATGGCATCTCTCCAGAGATCCTCCAGATCCAGCACTTCCGAATCGAAATCCGCAGTGCTTCTCGCCGCATTCCTCTCAAGCTGTTCCCTCGAAAGTTCGATGGGTTTATCCATATCGATGGTCTTGATGAGGATGTCCGGCTTAGGAGCTGAAGCAGG
>CACZGZ010000142.1 GCA_902780845.1 uncultured Eubacteriales bacterium | reverse complement strand
GTGAACGGCGCCTACGACTCCAAGTTCACAGCGTCCGACGTGTGCGAACTCAAGGAGGCCGACGGAGTGAACTTTCTGGAACTCTATCACGGAAAGACCGCAGCTTTCAAGGACATGGCGCTTTCGATCCTGCCTTACCTTCTCACAACTTCCATGAAGAAGGAAGGGGTTACGGACAAGGTGCTGATCCTCACAGCGACCTCCGGAGATACGGGAAAGGCTGCTCTCGAGGGCTTCTCCGATGTTCCGGGAACTGAGATCATCGTATTCTATCCCGACGGAGGAGTTTCTCAGGTACAGAGGCAGCAGATGATAACGACTCAGGGTGCGAATACTCATGTATACGCTGTAAAAGGAAACTTCGACGACTGTCAGACCGAGGTCAAGAAGATCTTCAACGACCCTGAGATCAAGGCTGCTCTTAAGGAGAAGGAGATCATCTTCAGCTCCGCTAACTCCATCAATATCGGCCGTCTCGTTCCTCAGGTCGCATATTACGTATACTCATACGTGAAGATGGTTGCCCGCGGCGTGATCAAAAACGGCGAGCCCATGAACGTGGTGGTTCCCACAGGAAACTTCGGAAACATCCTGGCTGCTTACATGGCATCCAAGATGGGAATTCCCGTCAACAAGTTCATCTGCGCATCAAACGACAACAAAGTCCTGACAGACTTCATCAGGACGGGACTTTATGATATCAGGCCTGAGACCAGAGACTTTATGCTGACCAATTCACCGTCCATGGACATCCTGATCTCATCCAACCTGGAGAGGCTTTTGTTCCTGCTTAACGGCCGCGACACCGACCAGGTGAACGAGTGGATGTACTCTCTGGAAGCTCTCGGCTTCTACACTGTCATGGATTCCGAATCCTTCATGGAAGGAATGAAGGTGTTCTGGGGCGGTTACTGCGTTGAAGAGGATACGCTTAAGGCGATCGGCGACATGTGGAAGGATCACGGATATCTGATGGATACCCACACCGCAGTAGCCTACAAGGTCTACAAAGACTACGTGGCTGAGACAGGCGATGAGACACCCGCAGTTCTGGCATCCACAGCATCCGCATTCAAGTTTGCTGAGGCTGTAGGTTCAGCCCTCGGACTTCCCAAGGCTGAGAACGGCTTCAGGGCTGTTGAGGATCTGGAGAAAGCCACCGGCGTTTCAGTGCCTTACGGTCTTAAAGATCTGGACAAGAAAGAAGTAAAGCACACCGGAGTCGTCACCATCGAGGAGATGCCCGGAGTGGTGCTGGAAGTTAAATAAGACTTAATGAATGAAACCGCAGGTCTGGGCCTGCGGTTTTTTTGTGAGATGATGGGGATTTTATATGGCGTATCCCTAAATTGCAAAAAATCTTGTTTTAGGGATACACTTCAACGGATACAGGGGGTATCTGACGCGAGACTGAACGAAGGGATGTCGAAAAAGTTACGTTTTTTGTGGAGTAAAAGTGCTGATTATAAACAGAAAAAGTCGAAGAGAACGAGGGATGTGACTGTTGTACCGTAAGATGAAAATGAAATGTATCCCTGTAGGAAGATTTTTTGCGTTTTAGGGATACATTTTCTTCTTAAAACTTAAATATACCCCCCCGGGGTATATGACCCGGGCAGAATATATACAATTAGTTGGAACTATGATATACTATCTACAAAGATTTTCTTTTGGAGTAATTGCATAGGAATGAAAAGGAATATTATGCAGTATAGATGATCGTGCTTGTGCTGTGTATTGTGCTTCTGACAAGTCTTTCCCCGCATCTTTCCAGCCTTGCCCAGACCTATGGCTTTGAGGCTTCCATCGGTGCCGCATTGCTTTCCTTCTCGATGATCGGCAATGTCGCATCCAAGTTCGTGCTTGGCGCTATGGTGGACAGAATCGGCGCCTTCAAGGGTGTTGTCTGCATGCTGGCCACCTCCCTGGCAGGCCTGGTACTGATTCTCATGAATCCGGGCGGAACGCTTCCGCTGCTGGCAGGAGGTTTCCTGTATGGCACATGCTATTCAATCGGTTCCCTTGGCATTTCAATGATCACAAGAACGCTCTATGGCGATGCCCAGTACGGCAATGCATATTCCGTCATCACCGTCTTCACCAGTGTCGCTTCAGCGGCAGGTCTGACTCTGATCGGTATGATGTACGATCTGACCGGTTCCTATTTCTCAAGTGTCATCGGCGGCATCGTGATGATTGCAATCGCGTTTGCATGTCTGATCTTCATTTACCGCACCGCTTCAAAACAGGCTGCAAAAAACGCATGGTCATGGC
>CACZGZ010000141.1 GCA_902780845.1 uncultured Eubacteriales bacterium | reverse complement strand
CAGATGAGATTATCAAGGGAGGCGTGAAGATCGCAAAGATCGACAAAGTGAGGAATCTGAATGTGCCTCAGGGTGATGCTACACTTGAAGGTGCAGAATTCACTATCTACAACAGATCTGGAAATTCTGTCGTTGTAGGTAAGACTGAATATATCAAAGACAAGGCAGTACTTACCATCAAGACCGATGCTAAAGGTATAGCAGCATCTGATGCTAAGGCACTTCCTTATGGAACATATACCATCAAGGAAACCAAGCCTTCAGCAGGATATCTCCTGAACGAGACCTGGGAGCAGAATTTCAAGATCAGAGAAGACGGTGAAATAATCGACCTGACAGGTAAACCTACGGATGAAGAGATCAAGCTTGGTGCTATCAAGGTGTTCAAACTTGACAAGGATCTCGGACGTAATGAAGCACAGGGTGATGCTACTCTTATCGGTGCTGAGTTCACTATCTACAACAAGTCTAAAGTATCGGTCATCGTGGACGGCGTTGAATATCAGCCGGATGCAGCTATCACAACTATTTCGACCGGTCCTGATGCAACTGCAGAAACAGCTCAGAACCTGCCTTACGGAACCTACCTTGTGAAGGAAACAAAGGCTCCTACGGGATACCTTCTGAACAGTGACTGGAGTAAAACAGTAGAAGTCAGAAAAGACAAGGTGACTGTGGAACTTACAGACGATAAGGTAAACGATGCCGTTCAGAGAGGAGGTGTGAAGATCAGCAAGATCGACAGCCAGCTTAAGGAGGCATACGCACAGGGTGATGCTACACTTGAGGGTGCTGAATTTACCATTACCAATAAATCCATCGGTCCTGTATTTGTAGACGGCAAGGAATACAAGACAGGAGAAGCGGTCAAAGTTATCAGCACTGATGCCAACGGATTTGCTGAAACTGCAAAGGATTCACTTCCTTACGGAACATACTCCATCAGAGAAACCAAGCCTTCAGATGGATATCTCTTAAATGAGACCTGGGAGAGGACCTTTGAAATCCGTGAGAACGGTCAGATGGTCGATCTTACTGAAGATAAGGTGGAAGAACTTGTTAAGCGATCCGGTATCCAGATCCAGAAGCGTGATATTGAACTTGGCAAGTCTGAAGGAATGGGAGGAGCTACCCTTGAAGGGATAGTCATGACCATCAGGAATGTATCCAACCATGATGTAGTTGTTCGTGCTGATATCGGATCTGCTGATACAGTTGACTGGACAGACTCAGCTGCTATGAAGGATCTCTTTGAAACAGAGAAGGTAAAAAGGGTTATCCCTAATGAGGATGTTGGCAAGATCACCGTTCACTGGAATCCGGAAAAGAATGCATACACAGCTGAAACACTTGCTGATGACCTTCCATACGGAACCTATACCATCCGTGAGTCAAAGACAAATGATAGCTATCAGAGAACTGATAAGTCAGAGCATAAGTTTGAGGTAAGGGAAGACGGAACGATCTATAGCTATGATGATCATGAAGAGATCCTGAGTTTCGATGACCATGTATACCGTTCAGATATCCAGGGAACAAAGATCGGGGATTCCACATCTGAAAGGTTCTCCTATGTTCCTTTCAAGATCATCAGCGTATCCACAGGTGAGACTCACGTGGTAGTAGCTGATAAAAACGGTTTCTTCTCCACAAAGGACAGAAGGACAACCGATATGCTGGAAGAAGATGAGGATGCCGATAACGTAAGAAAGATCAATCCTTTCGATGATCTGATGGAAGCAGATAAAATCACTTCCGGGATGATCGATGAGAGAAAGGATGAGATCCTCATGGGGAACTGGTTCGGTACCGGTGAGTTCGGTTCCAAGGCTGAACCTGATGCCAAGCTCGGAGCTTTGCCATATGATTAATATATCCTGGAAGAGATGAGCTGTGAAAAGAATGAAGGTTACACACTTCAGAGGTTCTTCTTCACAGTGGATGAAAAGTCCCTTAATGGTTTCGTTGATCTTGAGACCATCACTGATGATGTTCCTGAGATTGGGACCACTGCTTCAGTTAACGGAAAGAATACCGATGTCAAGACTGATAAGGAGATCACGCTTATCGATACTATGGAGTACACCAACCTCTTAAGAGGAGAAACTTATACAGTCAAAGGCAAGTTGATCGATAAGGCAACAGGAGAAGTCGTGAAGGACGCAGCAGGCAATGAGATCACTGCAGAGACCACCTTCAAGCCCTGGCTTACTCATGGTAAGGTCAAAGTGAAGTTCATCTTTGATGGATCCAACATGTTCGATATGGATACCGTAGTATTCGAGACAGTTTACGACTCCAACGGCCATGTTATAGCAAAGCATGAAGACATAAATG
>CACZGZ010000140.1 GCA_902780845.1 uncultured Eubacteriales bacterium | reverse complement strand
CACCACAACTACCCTCTGGAAAGGTTCAGGCTTGCAATAGAATACATGAAGGAGCAGGGATGTAGGAAGATCGGAATAGTCGGAGCATCCACCACGGGGATGCTGGCACTGGTCGCTGCTTCATACTACCCGGAGATCACCTTGACAATAGCCATATCTCCGTCTGACTTTGTAATGGAAGGCTTCTACAGGGACGGAAAGGACGGAGCAGATGAGAGACCCGGAGACGGTGAATCGTCGGTATCCTGGAAGGGAGAACCGCTTCCGTATCTTCCATACGCATACCGCCATCCTGAATACTGGCAGATGCTGAAAATCGAAGCCAAAGAAAGAGGCGATAAAGTCGCCTCCAGGAATATGTTCGATGAGTCTGAAAGAAGACACCCTGTTCAGGAAGAGGAAAGGATAAAAGTCGAGAGGATCCATGGTAAGATAATATTTATCGGAGCTGAAGATGACGTGCTCTGGGATACTGCAAAATATATCCGGAGGATGGAAATCCGTCTTACAGAACTGCCCAATGATTCAGATCATGAGGCATGGATCTACAAGTACGGCACCCATTTCTGCTTCCCGCAGTCCATGCTTAAACTTATGCTTCCTATAGGATCCAGGGCGCTTGTAGGCTTCATGTTCAAGTCCGGCAAAGAACACCCGGCTGAGTGCCTGGAAACCAGAAAGGACATAGACCTTAGACTGGTAAAAGCAATCAAAGAGTGGAAAACTTAAAATACTGATCATGAACCCCTCGGTCGTGATGATTGAGGGGTTTTTTGATGTTTTACGCATAATTAATCTGACTTAGTACATGCATCAAAAGGATAAGATAATATATCTTGAAACCGTATAACCATGGTGATATAATCTACTAAAATGGTAGGTAAATAGGCAATTGATCTCAAATACGCCTGATTATTTTTACTTCTCAAGGAGGTCAATATGAGTACGTTTATAACAAGCCTCGATAATTTCTTCAATACCTGTACGGGATTTCTTTTCGGCCCCATAATGCTGGTGGTGTTCTTCGGTACGGGTCTTCTCATGACCATCGTCACCCGCGGCGTCCAGTTCAGAAAGTTCGGGACGGCCGTAAGAGAGGTCGTGAAGAACATAAGGGATAGAAAAGCGAACGGAGACGGACAGCTGAGGCCCTTCCAGGCCCTTGCCACCGCGCTTTCATCCTGCGTCGGTAACGGAAATGTCGTGGGAGTGTCTGCGGCTCTCGTATCGGGAGGTCCGGGAGCGATTTTTTGGATGTGGATCGCTGCCATCACAGGCATGGCCACAAAATATTCTGAGATCATGCTCGCCATGCATTTCAGGGAAAAAGACGATAAGGGAATATGGCGAGGAGGTGTCATGTACATCCTGACCCGCGGAATGGGTGAACAGTGGAAGATACTTTCCAAGTTCCTCGGAGGAGTTTTTGCGGTATGCTGCGTGCTGGTATCATACATATCCTGTAATGCCGTTCAGGCAAGTTCCATGGCAAGCGTTCTCAATTCCACCATGCCGGCTATCCCGGGATGGACCTGGGGCGTACTCATCTGTATCCTCTCCGGAGTCTGCATCGTAGGAGGCATCAAGAAGATCGGTAATGTCTGCTCAGTGCTCACCCCCGTCATGGCAGTTGTATACGTATTCTTCGGTATCATCATTTTGGTACTTAATTTTGACGCCATACCCGGAGCCATCGCGCTTATCTTCAAGAGCGCTTTCTCAAGCCAGGCGGCCTGGGGCGGAGTGACAGGTATAACCATCAGGACAGCCATCTCCAAGGGAGTTACCAGAGGCATATTCTCCAACGAAGCAGGTGTCGGAGGAGCACCTCTCGTTCACGTTACTTCCGATATCGACGTTCCTGCCAAGCAAAGCCTTTACGGCATAGTTGAAGTATTCTTCGACACCATCATAATCTGCACCTTCACAGCCCTTGTGATCCTGGTTTCAGGCGTAGGCGACATGGTGGCAGGAGGAGAGATCGCAGTCACAGAGACCGCAGCCATATCCAATATGGCCTGGAAGCTGGCTCTCGGAAGACTGGGCGATATAGTGGTCACATTCTCGCTCGTGCTCTTCTGCTTCTCCACGATCATCGGCTGGGCTACATACGGCGAGACATCCTGGGAATATCTCTTCGGTTCGAAGTCCCTCATAGTCTTCCGCATCATCCACATAGGGATGACCTTCCTGGGCTGCGTACTTTCAGCGCAGGTGCTGTGGGATGCTGCAGACTTCTGCAACGGAGTAATGTGCATACCGAACCTGTTCTCCCTCATAATATTCAGCAAAATAATCGCTGACGATACCAGAAAATACATCGACCCTCTAAAAGGAAGA
>CACZGZ010000139.1 GCA_902780845.1 uncultured Eubacteriales bacterium | reverse complement strand
TAACGACTACATCATGGCATCCCTGGGCGTACTTTCCAAGACCCACAGACAGGGAGCCATCAAACTCCTCGGCCAGTCCCTCGGGATCGAACTCCATGAACGCCACGAAGAGATCCAGAAGGATAAATTCATTAAGGAACTCCAGTCCCTGGCTAAGGCCGACAAGGAAAAGCAGGAGGAACTCCAGCAGCACATCAAAGAGATGGAAGACATGGGTTATGACCTGACTGAGTACAAGGAATCCCTGAAGGGAAATATCGGAGGAGCCACAAAGGAAGAAGTGGAGGCTGCCAAGAGGGAAGCCCTTATGAACGACCGCTCCATGAGGACCGCAAAGGACGCTATGGCTGAGAGCATAGCCAAGCCCGACACTGAGGGCATGAGCCCTTCGGAAGCGTATAAGGCGGCTCAGGATGCAATGGATGGAATAGATAAGCATCACGGCACTCAGGCGGGGGACGGCGAGGAACCGGATTATGATCCAAACAAGCGCAAACCCGGCTGCGACAGGAAGTGTAAGCTCTGCTACCGCACTCACTGCAGATGGAGAAATACCAACTACTGATTTCAGGAGGAAAAGAAATGTATCCCAGACTTGTAATGGACAGAAAGAAATTAAAGGGAAACCTGGACGCTGTAGCTCACATCACAAAGGATGAGGGCGGCTGCGATTCCATGATGATAGTAACGAAATGCCTTTGCGCAGATCCTGTGATCAGCCGTATGATCGCAGAGCATCCCATGGTGGATTTCATGGCGGATTCCAGAGTGCAGAACCTGGCTTCCTACTGTGAGATGGCCCACGAGAACCTCAAGAAGACCTGCCTCTTAAGGATCCCCATGCACTGCGAGGTTGAGGAGGTAGTTAAATACGTAGACCTGAGCTTCAACTCAGAACTCAGCACCATCAGACTTCTGAACGAAGCTGCTGCCAAAGCAGGAAAGACCCACTCCATCCTTCTCATGATCGACATGGGAGATCTGAGAGAGGGCATCTTCTTCAAAAATGAAGACACCATCATGGAGACCGTGGAAGAGATCCTGGGAATGTCCAACATTGAACTCTACGGGATCGGCGTAAACCTGACCTGCTACGGAGCCATCATCCCGAAGGCTGACAATCTGGGCGGTCTGGCTGCTATCGCAAAAAAGATCGAAGACAGATTCGGCATCAAACTGAAGATGGTTTCCGGAGGAAACTCCTCATCCATCTATCTTGCAGAGAAGAAGGAGCTTCCCGAAGGCATCACCAACCTGAGACTGGGCGAATCCTTCCTTCTCGGAAACGACACCGCATATCTCACCAAGCTTCCCGGAACCGTGGACGACGCTATCATCCTGGAGGCTCAGATAGTTGAGCTCAAGGAAAAGCCCTCCATCCCCATCGGTGAAGTAGGCGTGGACGCTTTCGGTGAGAAGCCCGAGTACGAGGACCGCGGCATCATCAAGCGTGCCATCATTGCAGTAGGCAAGCAGGACACAGATCTCGGCGGAATGATCCCTCTCGATGAGAAGATCGACATCCTGGGAGGATCCTCAGACCATACTCTCCTGGACGTTACCAAGTCCGACAAGGAGTACAAGGTGGGCGACGTTGTAAGCTTCAAGCTTGAATACGGCGCAGTTCTCAAACTTGCTACTTCAAAGTACGTGGAGAAGGCATATATATAACGGACAAAAGATCAAAACCGCACCAAAAGGTGCGGTTTTTTTGTGGTCTTGGGGGAGGCGCAAAATATCTTTGTAGTGGAAATTTGAATCGGGATATGGTATAGTGTTTTTATAGTGGATAGTTGTGTCCATTCGGGAGGGAATTGTGTCTTTTATCAGGTATGACAATTTCAGAGGCGAATACAAGCTGAACGTTCAGTCAATCGACGAGATGGCGGCCAAGGTGGAGGATTTCCTCTACTCCTTAGGCACTGAAAGAGCCAACGTCCTGGGCATCAGACTGTCCATCGAGGAAGCTCTCTTAAGGTGGTACGACCACTTTAAGGCCAAAGGCGAAGAGCCCAAGGTCAGGTTCTACACCGGAAAGAGTTTCTTCAGACCTGTCATCAACATCACTCTGAAGGGTGAGAGCATAGATCCTTTCGATGGAACTGATGATGAGAACTCTTCAGGCGACTGGGTAGGAACGATGATGGCAAACATCGGACTCAGCCCCAGATACACCTATGAGAACGGTATCAACATCCTGCATCTCAGACTGAGCAGACCTCAGATCAATCCGGGCATCGGGCTGCTCATCGGAATAGCCGCGGGTATCATCATAGGCTTGTCCACCAGATTCCTGGCGGGAGAAGCAGATATCGATATGCTTACGGATTCCTTCTTCATGCCTGTGCAGAGCGTATTCTTCAGACTGCTCCAGGCGACGGCCGGACCTGTCATCTTCTTCACTGTGCTCACCGCCATCTGCGGTATCGGAAGCGCAGCCGTAATGAAAAAAAGAGAGAAAAGGAAAGGCAAAGGAAGAGAAGGC
>CACZGZ010000138.1:2197-4710 GCA_902780845.1 uncultured Eubacteriales bacterium | reverse complement strand
ACGTGAGTCTCACCAGTGGTCACACTTGTGATCTTAAAGGGAACATATGACATTCTCTCAGAAGTGGAATCTCCTATCTTTGTTCCCTGAACATCTGAACGGTAAACATGGTTGTCGAAGCTGAGTATCTCTTCATGGTCATCGTAACTGTAGATCGTTCCGTCTTCCCTTACTTCAAACTTGTGCTCAGCCTTATCTGTCCTCTGATATGAATCATTGGTCTTTGACTCGCGGATGGTGTATGTTCCATAAGGGAGATCATCCGAAAGAGTTTCTGCAGTATAAGCACTCTTTTCTGCATTCCAGTGAATGGTTATCGTGCCTACATCTTCATTTGGCTTCACTCTTTTGATCTTTTCCGATTCGAAAAGTGAGATCATGCCCTCTGAGTCTGTCCAGTCTACAGTTTCTTCGGACTCTATATCAGCCCTGACGACGATATCGTGATCAGATACGTTTTTTATGGTCATTACGATACCGTCAAGTGTGGCCTGACCTAAAGCTTCTGACTTTCCAAGTTCAATGTCACGCTTCTGTACCTGTATGCCTGAACGCTTGACCAGTTCCTTTACTGCATCTGCAGTATAGTCGATCATCTGTCCATCTTCACGGATCTCAAAGTTCTTTCCCCAGGATTCATTAAGACGGTATCCCTCCGATGCTTTGGTTTCCTTAATGGTGTAGCTGCCATAGGGAAGCACTTCTCCTGATCCGGCAGAGCCATTCTCATCAGTAATGATAGTGAGTACTGCTTCATCAGTAGCATACTCTTTGCCATTTACCATAACTGAGTTCTTCGATCCGTTATATATGGTGAATTCTGCTCCTTCTAGAGCAGCATCACCTTGGGGCTCTGCAGCATTCAACTGACTGTCCACCTTCTGAATTGCCACACCGCCCCTCATGATCTCTTCAGCAGACTGTCCGGTGCTATATGCCTTAGTGTAAGGGCCATCAGTGCCATCCTCGCTGACTGTTACCAGGATCCTTTCCGGATCGATCAGGTATCCTTCTGATGCCTTGACCTCATTTATCACATAGACGCCCAATGGAAATACAACATTACCATCAGCATCCTTATATAACTCCGAGCTTTCATATCCGCTCGCCGGTATGGGATTTGATCCGCTTATCTCACCTTTCTCATTCGTTTCAAAATACCAAGTGTCCTTGGGGTTATCTATCCCATTACTGGATCTTAACGGAAGATCAGGATCAGATTCACGGTCATAGTATTCTACCTTGTAAACAGCTCCTTTAAGGGATGCGTCTCCTTCACCATGATCATATTCATACCCTGCACCTCTCTTTAGAAGCAGGATATCGATCTTTGCAGTGATGGGTGTCTCCTTGGCTTCAAAAGTCGTTTCTTTCTCTGATTCAACCTTGACGGTGTAAGTCTGAGGATCCTTTGCGTACCCCCATGGTGCATAGGTTTCTTTAACAGTGTAGGTTCCTTCCGGAAGCTCCAACTCATCACTCTTTCCGTAAGCATCTGTCGTAAGCGTTCCGGCCACATTTCCGTCACTATCATAAACAGTATACTCAGCTCCCCAGAAGTCATACATTCCGTTATCATCGCTGACTCCGGTAAAGTTACTGGACTTAGTCATTGTAAGGATGCCGGGGGCTTCGAGATATCCTACGATGACATCCTGTGCATTCTCCTGATAGCTGATGAATACCTTGAAATTGTCAGGCACTGCATCATCCTTTGAGGAATCACTCTTCCAGAGAGCATCTCCCATAGCCATGGCACTGGTCCAAAGCTCTCCGAGATCTGATGCCATGGTTCCGTTGAACGTAGGCAGGTCAGACGGTCTATTATCGTAGATATAAGACATGGCCAGATGTGCTACAGCCCAGTCGTGTGTAAAGTCTCCGTTATAGAAGGATGATCCCCGGATATTCTTCACGTTGTTTTCATAACCGGGATAAGATGGTGAGTAGTAGACGATGTTTCTTAAGGCATTCCACTTGCCTGTATCGTTTTCATCAGTTACGACCTTGTCAACAGTCATCTCTCCGACAACAGGTGAGATCTTTGCAGGCTGCACGCAATAAGCATATCTGGATCCGATTCCATCGTCCAGATCTGTCTTTCTGGTATTTGAATAGCCTCCCTCACCCGGTCCGTATTCTATCCTGCCGCTGTCCGTGGTGTAATATGTGCTTCCCTTCTTACCACTGAAAGCAGCGGCTGTATCCGTCATGAACGGAAGCATCGAAGTCAGGATCATGATCGTGATCAAGGCAATCACCAATGGCTTGTTTCTTCGTTTTTCAAAATACATTTCTTGTCCTTTCCGGCAAAACAAAAAGACGCATAGATTTGTGAGTCTATGCGTCTGGTTTTGCCTTATTAATTATATATATTTAGATATATTTCTTCTTCGGTCAGCTTACTGTTAGCTGAAGGAGGGGTTACAGGGGAGGAAACAGAACGAAAAGATCACCTCTCCATTTCACGCTCGCGTTTTGCAAGATATCTTCCGTAATGTTCCATTGCAGCT
>CACZGZ010000138.1:0-2180 GCA_902780845.1 uncultured Eubacteriales bacterium | reverse complement strand
TACCACGTAATCCTCACGTTTCGAAAGCGGCAGATTCTTCGGGAAAAGGTCTCTGAAGCGTTCGCCTCTGAGAACGATTTTCTCCTTCTGGTTAGGTTTTTCCTCCATCAGGATAACTTCGATCACTTCCTCCGTAAGCTTGTTCTCCTCTGAAAGTGCTCTCATGCGCCTTGCCTGGGCATGGGTGGGAGTACACTGTTCCATGTCCATCGCATCAAAAATATATTCCTGAAAATCCTTCGGGATATATGAAAGTTCCACTGCAGGTCTCAGGCCGATCTTTCCCTCGTCGACCAGTTCAAGGATCTCAGGAATCAGTTCTGTGAGGCGGATATACTTGCGAACCGTTTCATGGCTCTCACCAACTTCACTACCAAGTTGTTTAGCAGAGGTATTCAACTTCTCCAACGATGTTGGAGAAGTTAGGTCATTCCGCTGACCTTGTCTCTTCATCGCCTCCAGCCTCATTTTGTAGGCAAAAGCCTTCTCACTTGGAAGTATCTTACTCCTCTGGAAGTTCGATTCCACCATGAATACAGTAGCTTCGTCCCTGGACATATCAACTATTTCACAACGTAGTTTATCGATTCCTGCGAGCTCACAGGCCCTCATTCTGCGGTGCCCAGAGAGGAGCTCATATCTTCCGTCATCCTTCTTTCTTACAGTACAGGGTGTGAGTACTCCCTTAGTCCTTACGCTCTCCACCAGGTTCATCATGTCCACGTCATCTCGTACTTTGAAAGGATGATCCGGGAATGGGTCTATCTCATCCAGCGGGATCTCGTAGATCTTTTTGAGATCTGCTTCATCTCTTTCTTTCTGGGATGAGAATAGCTCATCTAGTGATGGCAATCTGATCTCTCTGTCTTGATCTTTCGGCATTTTTCATCACCTCCCTTGCAAGCTGTTCATATGCGAGTGCAGGTTTACTGGTGCTGTCATAGGAGAAGATACTCTTTCCAGCTCTGCTGGCTTCTGCCGCCTTCACTGCCATGGGTATCTCAGTATCAAAGATCCTTATGGACGTTCCGTAATTCGTGCGGATGGCTGAGATGACGTCCTTTGCAAGATTCGTTCTCCCGTCCACAAGTGTCATAAGGATGCCCCCGATCTCCAGATCCTCATTCGTATGGTTCTGCACAAGAACGATGCTCTTCATGAGCTGTGTCATGCCTTTAAGAGGCAGATACTGTGCCTGGACGGGTATTATGACCTCGTCTGAAGCTGTCAGAGCGTTTATGGTGAGCATTCCAAGGGAGGGCATGCAGTCTATCACCACATAGTCATAATCGTCCCTTACAAGCCCTATTATGCTGCCCATAACGGATTCTCTTTTCATGGCATTCACCAGCCTGGTCTCCATCGAAGACAGGTACAGATTGGAAGGTATGAGATCCATTCCTTCATCAAGGTGTATGATGGCATTCTCTATATGCGGCCTGTGGCCTTTGAGCTGCACGAACATGAGAGAACCCAGAGTGTCCATCAGGTTCTCACTGTCCACTCCCAGGCTGGCACTGAGGTCTCCCTGAGGATCTGCATCCACAAGGAGCACCTTTCTGCCGGCTCTCGCAAGTCCTGCTCCCAGGTTGAGCGCTGTGGTAGTCTTTCCAACTCCACCTTTCTGATTGCAAATCGATATTGTTTTTGACATCAGCATCACCTCAGTTCAGTTTTTTGTCTTTTGCCTCTTCCCTGATCACTATACTGTCTTCAAAGCAATCGAGGAATTTAGTAAGGAATGCCTTGATGCAGTACACATCCTGTGAAGCACCTACAGTTGCTGTCAGGTCCCCTGCATTGTCTACTTCACGCATCATGAATGCAATCGCCAGAACCGATATGGCCTCCTGATACATCTCATTTGCGTAAAGTTTAGCCACATTGGTAACAATCAGTACATCTTCATCACAATCGAAATCCTCGCACATGACTTCAAAGCCGACATTTACCACTTCGGCGATCTTGTTGATTAAGGGGCATCCGCAAAGTGCAGCTGTTTCTTTGATCTCTTTCTTAAAGTTGCTGTTTATTCTCATCGTTCTTTCCTCCTCATTTTCGATATAATAATAGCCCTGCCTTAATGCTCATGTACGGTAAGGAAGCAAGCAACCGAAAACAAGAGATAGACCGCCAGCACTACACTATTCCGAACCAAAGACCAAAAGATAAGCATTGTG
>CACZGZ010000137.1 GCA_902780845.1 uncultured Eubacteriales bacterium | reverse complement strand
ATCAAGGAATACAGAGGGACTCTGAAGGAGCCCGGAAAGGAATCTCCCTACAGGAACAGATCCGTTGAAGAGAACCTCAGACTCTTCGAGGAGATGAAAGAGGGCAAGTACGCAGACGGTGAGAAGGTGCTGAGAGCCAAGATCGATATGGCGTCCCCCAACATCAACATGAGAGACCCCATCATCTACCGTATAGCTCACGCCACCCATCATAACACAGGAGACAAGTGGTGCATCTATCCCATGTACGACTTCGCTCATCCCATCGAGGACGCAATAGAAGGAATCACTCATTCCATCTGCACCCTGGAGTTCGAGGACCACAGACCTCTCTACGACTGGGTAGTAAGGGAAGTAGGCTTCTGGCCCAACCCTCCTCAGCAGATAGAATTTGCGAGACTTAACATAACAAACACCGTAATGTCCAAGAGATTCCTCAAGAAGCTGGTGGAAGACGGGATCGTTGACGGCTGGGACGATCCCAGGATGCCGACCATCGCAGGTATCAGAAGAAGAGGATACACTCCTGAAGCCATCAGGAATTTCTGCGAGGAGATCGGCGTATCCAAGGCCAACTCAACAGTCGATATCGCTCAGCTCGAGCACTGCGTAAGAGACGATCTGAAGGAAAGAGTTCCTTCAAGAAACGTCATCTTCGATCCCGTCAAGGTAATAATCACCAACTATCCCGAGGGACAGTCAGAAGAGTGTGAGATCGAGAACAATCCCGCGGTACCTGAAATGGGCACACGCAAGGTTACATTCTCGAGAGAGATCTGGGTAGACAGGGCAGACTTCGAGGAAGTACCTCCCAAGAAGTACTTCAGACTTTTCCCTCCTCAGGAAGACGGAAGGGAAGGAAACGAAGTAAGGCTCAAGGGCGCATACTTCATCCGCTGCACGGGATACGCCAAGAATGAAGACGGAACTGTCAAGGAAATCTATGCGACATACGATCCCGAGACCAAGTCCGGAATGAACTTCGAAGGACGCAAGGTCAAGGGCACCATCCACTTCGTGGACGCCAACAACTGCGTTCCCATCACCATCCGCCAGTTCGACTACCTCATGATCGAGGATCCCGAGAACCCCGGAAGGATGATCGGAAATACGGATTCGCTTCACGAGAGCACCTGCATCGCAGAGCCATCGCTTAAGGACTGTGAGCCCGGAGACCGCTTCCAGTTCTTCAGACACGGCTACTTTAATGCAGAGCCGAAGCTCTATTCGAAGGATAACCTCGTATTCAACGAGATCGTAGGACTCAAGTCGTCCTGGAAATAACTGATAAAAGCAAGACCAATATATGAAAGGAGAGCCCCATGTATAAAGACGGCAAATTCGTTATCGGCATGGCCGGTGAAAAGGAAATAGTAATAGAACCGAGAATGGCCAACCGCCACGGCCTGGTAACAGGAGCTACCGGTACAGGTAAGACCACAACTCTTAAGACCCTTGCCGAATCTTTCAGCGAGGCAGGTGTTCCCGTATTCTTCTCAGATGTCAAGGGTGACCTTAAGGGAATGGCAAAGAACTATCCGGTCACATTCTGGGACATCTACGGAAACGGAGGGATCCCCGCCAGGACAACCATATCCGAAATGGGGCCCATACTTCTTTCGAAACTGATGGATCTGAACGACACCCAGTCCGACGTGCTTTCCGTCGTATTCAAGATCGCGGACGATCAGGGACTTCTCCTGATCGATACCAAGGACCTCAAGTCCATGATCCAGTACGTTGCCGAGAACAACAAAGAATTCGCTGCGACTTACGGAAACGTCACCCAGCAGACGGCAACCACCATCATAAGGAACATCGTTGCCATGGAGACGAAGGGCGCGGAGAATTTCTTTGCGGAACCCGCCCTTAACATAGCGGATTTCTTTGTGACGGGCGCTGAAGGAAAGGGCATGGTTAACATCCTGGATGCAAGCCAGCTTATCCACGATTCCACCCTGTATTCCACCTTCCTTCTCTGGATGCTCTCGGAACTCTTCGAGACTCTTCCTGAGATCGGAGATCCCGATAAGCCGAGAATGGTATTCTTCTTCGATGAAGCTCATCTCCTTTTCAAGGATATAAATAAAGCCCTCATGGAGAAAATCGAACAGGTCATCAAGCTCATCCGTTCCAAGGGCGTCGGCGTATACTTCATCACACAGTCCCCCAAGGACATTCCGGATTCGATCCTTGCTCAGCTTGGAAACAAGATCCAGCACGGACTGAGAGCTTATACTCCTGCGGATGAAAAGGTAGTAAAGACCGTTGCGGACACCTTCAGGGCAAATCCTGAATTTAACACATACGAGACTATACTGAACCTCGGAGTAGGAGAAGCTCTGGTATCAACCTTAGGCCCCGACGGAATACCCACGATGGTTGAAAAGACCAAGATCCTCGCACCCGTAAGCATGGGCGTTGACATCACAGATGAGGAAAAGAAGCAGTACATCCTCATGAACAACGCTTACCTGAGATATCAGAACATGATCGACAGGGATTCTGCATACGAATTCCTCCAGAGACT
>CACZGZ010000136.1 GCA_902780845.1 uncultured Eubacteriales bacterium | reverse complement strand
ATCCTTTATCTCATATGTCCCGCAGAGTTCGGGATGCTCTTTAAAGTATGGGATGGAATCAAAATATTCTTTCAAAAAAGGTTCCACCAGCCTCTCGTTCCTGCTGAAGGTGAGGCTTTCGACTCCGATATATCCATATAATAATTCTTTGATATCTTTTTCAATTCCGTCAAGGAACGGATCATGTTTCATAAATATCTCCTAATTTAAGTGCCTGCCCACGTAAAAGAGGGCAGGCTGACATTAAGACTAAAGTCTCGTTATGGGGCAGGTGAGGCAGGTAGGTCCGCCTGTTCCCCTGTAGGACAGTTCATGTCCTTCATAAGTTGTGACCTCGACTCCGGCATCCCTCATCTTCTGAATGATGTCGGGGTTTCCGTCGATGGTTATGCATTTGCCGGGCTCGATGCAAAGCACGTTGGACCCGAGATAATCGTATTCCTTGTCATTGCATTCTATGAGCTCGATACCTTTTTCTATGAGCAGTTCTCTGAAGAACACGGGCATATACTTAGAGTATACGACTGCCTTCTTTGTATCCACGAAGCTTATGATGGACATGAGGTGGAGACATGCATCAACTCCATCTCCGTGGGGCATGGGAACTACTATATATTCCTCGATACCGCAGTCCCTGGTAAGTTCCTTGAACTGTCTGATACCTTCGTCATTTGTGCGGTAACCGCGACCTATGGCTACGGTCTTCTCATCGATCCAGAGAACGTCGCCGCCTTCCATCTTTCCGGGAGCTGTGATCTCACCGAGAGTGGGTACTCCGATGGACTCGAGAAATGCACGTGTCGCGAGCCTTTCACGTCCTCTCAGTTCCTTTCCCATGGGGAAGTAGATGGCGCCTTTACAGGTGATCTTGAGAGGGTCATGAGTGTAGATGGAGTCCAGACCTGTGCGGTCGTCCTCGGGAAGGTAGTAGACGTTTGGAACGTTTTCTTTTATGTACTTTTCGAATACCGCGTATTCTTCAAGCACCTTGTTATAGTCGGGGCAGCCGAAATACTTGAATTCTTCCCAGGTCTTCTCAAGGTTTTCCTGAGAGATAAAAGCCTGCTCGGGTTTTTTGAGAAGAATGGTCTCGATCTTACCCGTCATTGACTGACATCCGAAATTCATAAAATTTCCTCCGTGTAATTAGAACCAGGCAACTTTGCCCTGAGCGGTAAGTACGATAGCAACGATGCAAAGGACCACAAGTGCTACAAACAGTACATACTCCCAGTTCTTGTCGAAAGGCTTCTTGCCCTGTTCTTTACGGGCGATGAAGTGGAAGATGCATCCGGGTGTGTAGAGGATAGCAAGGATCATCCAGTATACCCAGCCTACTGAGTAGAGAAGCCATACGCCGTAAACAGCACCGATGATAGCAAAGAGCCATCTGGTGAAGTTGGAGCCTGCTCCTTCGATTCCCTTGTCTTCGCCCTTGATGACGACCTTCAGGTAGTACAGACCGGATACAGCGTAAGGTACCATGATACCTGCTGTTGACAGTGCGTAGCAAGCCTGGAAGGAAGCATTGTTCAGGAACATTACAACGAGAAGGATCTGTGAAAGAAGAGCAGCTGCGATTACTGACCACGTGGGAGCTCCCTTAGCGTTCTTCTTGGTGAAGACTGCAGGGAACATGCCCTGAGATGCAGGGCCATAGCATCCGTCTGTGTTAAGTATAGCATATGTGAAGAGTGCTCCTACGAGAGATACGATAACGCCGATGTCTACCAGCTTAACTCCCCATTCTCCGACTACTGCTCCGAGAACTCCGCCGAGTGAAGGAGTGTCGAGTTCAGCAAGTTCAGCATTTGTCATAACGCCCATGGAAAGGACGGAGATGATCACGTAGAGAGTGAACAGCGTGAGGAAAGCTCCTACAGTAGCCTGACCGGAGATCTTGGTGGTCTTACCACGTCCGGAAACTACTACGGCTCCTTCGATACCTACGAAGGTCCATGCTGTTACGAAGGTGGTTGATTTAATCTGCTGGAAAAGAGTCTGTCCGTCGATTCCTTCTGTGAAGTGATCCATAAAGACTTCTCCGCTGAAAGCGCCGGTAAGGAGTACAGCAAATACTGCTACCACGATGGGAATAGCCTTGGCAAGTACAACGAATACGTTGATGATGATGGATTCGTTTACACCCTGAAGTACAACGATCGCAAATGCCCATACGAGAAGGGAAGCGATAACGAAGCTTGCGACGTTAGTTCCTTCTCCAAGGAAGCTGAAGAAGTGTGAAAGTGAAGCGAATAAGAGGGAAACGAAAGCTCCGATGGCCAGGATCGCGCTGATCCAGTAGCCCCAGGCTACGTTGAATCCGATATATTCGCCGAATCCCACTCTGCCGTAGGCAGCAAGTCCGGAAGTGAGTTCTTTCTTAACTACTGAGAGTTTGAAGAAAGCCATGCAGAGCCCGAACATACCGATACCGCAGACCAGCCAGCCGAGAAGAGTACCGGCTGTTGATGCGCCGCTTGCAGCGAAGTCTCCTGATAAACTGAAGACTCCGGAAGCAAGGGTAACTCCGACGGCGAACATCATAAGGGGAAATACGCCCAGAGTTCTTTGATTCTGATTGTTATTATTATCCATGTTTATTCCTCCGATAATAACGTAAAACTGAAGTAATAAGTTGAATTGATAAAACTGATGTGATAAT
>CACZGZ010000135.1 GCA_902780845.1 uncultured Eubacteriales bacterium | reverse complement strand
TCATGAGGATGGAACCCGAGGAGCCCGAATTCACAGGTTCAGGAACATGGACCCGCGTATCCGGAAACAAAAACGACAAACTCAACTAAAAAAGAGCGTGCAGCTGCACGCTCTATTTTTATCTTTACATCCATGGTGACCAGAATCTCGTCCCTCTGCTCACGTTGGACCAGATGGAAAGCACCAGGAGCAGTCCGCAAAACACCATGCTCAGAATGTCTTTTGCGGTGAAGGGCCTTGCCATGTACCAGGTCCTTTTTTTGTTCTTCCCGAAGCCGCGGAGCTCCATTGCGTTCGATATAGTCTCGATCCTGTCCATGCTCATTATGATCATCGGTATCAGTATCGAAGATGCGGCCTTCAGCCTCTTCACAAGAGAGACTTTTTTGCTCATCTCGACACCGCGTGCCTGCTGGGCCTTGGAGATCTCGCTGTACTCCTTCTGGATATCAGGAATATACCTGAGAGCAAGGGAAACGGAATACGCTATGGAATACTTCACCCCTATCTTATTCAGCGACGCTGCGAATTCGCTGGGCTGCGTCGTACATACGAAGAGCAGGATGATGGGTATCGAGCTCATGTATTTGAGCACCAGGTTCAGGTGATACCAGAGCTGTTCCGCCGTGAGATATTTACCTCCCCAGAGAGGCAGCAGCTGATGGCAGGTGCCGTATAAGCCTACGCCGTGTTCGGGGCTGAAAAGGAATACGAGTATGTTGTTCAGCACCATGAACACCAGAGTGAATCCCAGCATGAACTTAACGTCGCTCAGTCTGATCTTCGAGATCCCGAAGAGAATGAAAGCAATGATGGGAAGCGCTATAAGAATCCTGGTATCATAGGTCATCATTGTGGCAAATGTCCACAGTATCAGGCATACCAGCTTTGTCGCCCCTGTAAGTTCGTGGATCGGGGACTTTCTCGCTATGTAGTTAAAGAGGTTCTGCATTGCGTTCAGACCTCCTTTCGTGCCCGATGAACCGGCTTACAAAAGCCCTTCCGTCATCTATTCCGCACAGTTTCGCCAGTCGGTAAAGAGATGTCTCCTTCAGACTTGCTCTTCTGATTATATCTTCATTTGTCAGGATGTTCGCCGCGGTATCGCAGGCGATTATCTCACCGTCGGAGAAAACCACAGATCTCTCGGCATACTCCAGCATGAGATGCATGTCGTGAGTGATCAGGATGACCGTAGTCCCCCTGCCGTTCAGTTCCTTAAGGAACTCCATGATCTCGGTATAATGCCTGTAATCCTGGCCTGCAGTGGGCTCGTCCAGTATCATTATCTCGGGCTCCATGGACATGATGGCAGCTATGGTCACCCTCTTTCTCTGTCCGTATGAGGGTGTCGTTCACCCTTTCTTCGATTTCCTCCTCGGTCATGGTACCCTTGTTCCTGAGACCCATGGCAACCTCATCGAAGATCATGGTCTTGGAGATCATCTGATTGGGGTTCTGCATGATGTAGCCGATGTGGTCAGCCCTTTCCTTTATCGAAAGCGTGCTGAGATCGATATCTCCCAGAATCATGCTTCCGGTATCCGGAGTCTCAAAGCCGCAGATGACCTTGGAGAAAGTGGACTTACCTGCTCCGTTTCTGCCGACGACCGCCATCATCTCACCCTTATACAGGTCAAAATCTATGTCCCTGAGAGCATGGAAATCTTCCGCCTGGGATCTGTCGCTCCTGTAGGTGAAGTTCAGATCCCTGACAGTCAGAATGTTTTCTTTATTCTTTTCCTCTGTCTCTGTCTTTCCCTCATTGAACCAGTCTCTGACCTTTTTCTTATCATCATCTGTAAGGTCAATGGTATCCAGAGAAGCAGACTTTTTTTCGGGAGTGATATCAACGCCTGCATATTTAAGCGCCGTGACGTAGAGCGGCTCCCTTATGCCTGCGGCCTTCAGCATTCCCGATGCCAGAAGTTCATCCGGTGTGGTATCCGCAGTTATCCTTCCCTTTTCCATGAGGATGATGCGGTCCACAGGTCTCCAGAGAACATCCTCCAGCCTGTGCTCCACGATTATCACGGTGTCTCCCGTCTTCTTATGGATCTCATCGATGAGCTCGATGGCCTTCTTTCCCGTCTCCGGGTCCAGATTGGCCAGAGGCTCGTCGAAAAGAAGAGTATCCACGTCGTCTATCATTACGCCGCCCAGGGATACCCTCTGCTTCTGACCTCCCGACAGTTCCTGAGGCGAGTGCAGAAGATGCGAGCTGATGTTCACCACGTCTGCGATCTCAGCCACCCTGTCATGAAGTTCAGGCTCTCCCACAGCGTCATTCTCAAGCGCAAAAGCAAGGTCCTCCGCCACCGTGAGTCCGATAAACTGTGAATCCTGATCCTGAAGGACGGTACCCACCTTTTTTGACATCTCAAAGATGGACATGTCCCAGGTGTCCTTTCCGTCCATCGTGAGACTGCCCTCTCTTTCACCTTCCAGAGAAAAAGGTATGAGTCCGTTAAGGCAGTGGATCAAAGTCGATTTGCCGCAGCCCGAAGGTCCTGCTATCAGGATCTTTTCTCCCGGATTTATTTTTAGATTAATATCGCGCAGGGTATAGTCCACCTGCGCGTTATATTTGAATCCGAAGTTTTTGAATTCTATCATTACTGTTCTTCCTTAAGGCTGCCCTTCTTAGGCTTAGCTGCAGCGTAAGCGATGCAAAGGATCGTTCCTACGATGGCAGTGGTCACGATATTGGAAGCTCCTGCTACCAGACCCTGAAGGAATACCTTGGATGCAGGTTCTGCATACATGAGTATATCAAGGGCGGGAGCAACTATACCCCAGGCTATGATGTGAGCTATAAGCTGAGTTACGTTGAATCTTACGATCTGCTTCATACCGAACTCACCCTTGTCAACATCATAAAGCTTCTTGAACGCGCCTACTATAAGGCCGAATATAGCTGTGGCGAATACCCAGCTCCACCATACTCCCCAGCCCCAGCTGAAGTCGATGAGAGCGTGTCCGATGAGACCTGCAAGTAATCCCACTATAGGTCCGAAAGCTGCTGCCAGGAAGGCAAGCACGCCGTACTGGATATTGATTGTAACGTTGGGGATCGGGCAAGGTATGGCGATGAATCTTCCGCATACAAAGAAGAGTGCCGCGCCGATGCCGATAGCTACGATGGATTTAACTGCGCTGTTTTTCATGATATGATTCCTTTCTCTATGCCCCTTTTAACAGAAAAATTATACACCAGCCCTGCTTTGATTGTCAAACAGATAAGATATCATACGTACTTTACGTAAACGTCATTGCGGGACGTCATATACATGAGCTGGGCATACTTTATCCTGAGTTCGATTATATCTCCTGCTTTAAGGTCTCTGCCGTAATCTTCCACGTCCAGGATCGTGTGATCTGAAGATGCTCCCAGGACCTCTATTCCGGGATCTTCGTTCGGTATGTCGTATGGCTCACCGCAATCCAGCTTGCCTATCCCGATGATCGCTCTTTTTCTGATTCCCCTGTCTTCGTAGACCTGTTTGTGACCGAAAGCGTCCACTGCAAGTTTTCCTATTGGATGCGAGGGCTTCTCCCTTACTTCCAGGATCTCAGCCCTCATCCTTATCACGTCCTCATGCTGCCATTCCATCGGGTAACCGTAAACGTGCTTTAGAGTATATGCTACAAGCGGCTCTCCTCCTACCCTCAGATCGTTTATCCTTTCAGGAATATCTCCGTCAAAGACTCTCATCAGAGACGATGTGCCGCCTCCTGAGATCACGTCCAGTTTCCTTCCTATCGCTGCCTCGATCATCTCAGCGCAGTCCACAAGGTACTGCATGTTTTCAAATGTAGGCAGGACTGATCCGTAGCATCCTACGTTCATCCCCACACCCTCAAGGAAAAGTCCGGGAAGATCATTCTCTGTCATGAGGGCATCCTTAAGGAGTTCTTCCTTATCCCAGTATCCTTCTCTCAGATCTCCTACTTCCACCATGAGGATCACCTTGTGGATCCTGCCCTGTCTGAGAGCCTCATCGTTCAGTGCTCTAAGTACGTTCCCGTCTGAGTTAAGGCTCACATCCGCATACTTTATC
>CACZGZ010000134.1 GCA_902780845.1 uncultured Eubacteriales bacterium | reverse complement strand
CTTCCCTCTTCTATAGCCTCCTCGTAGGACCTTCCCTTTTCCATCTCAGTAAGTACGAAGTTTGTGGTGGCATTCAGTATCCCCTTTATTTCCGTGATCTTACATCCCATGAGGGTTTTTTGTGCCATATTGTATACGGGGACTCCGTCCATGACGGTTGCCTCATAGCAGAACTTCACGGCCTTTTCCTTTGCCAGGTCTCTAAGCTCCCTGTAGTGCCAGGCGATAGGTCCCTTGTTCGCCGTTATCACGTGCTTTCCAAGTTCCAGAGCGCGCCTTATGTGGTCCGTCGCGGGCTGCCCCGTCATTATATTTATAGGAGAAAGCTCGCAAAGCACATCGTATTCACCGAAATCTATTATGTCGAAGGCGGTGAGATCCTTATCGAACATGTCGTATGTGAGCTTTTCGGTATCCAGCCCTTCCGCGTTCGTTATCCCGCCGTGTCTTCCGGTGGAGATCGCGGTGATCACCGGCTCAACCCCGAAGTTCTCCTTGAAATAATCTTCCTTTCTGATGAGCATGCGGGCAAATGCCTGACCCACATTTCCGTAACCCACAAGGGCGATCCTTATCCTGTCCATGTTTCCTCCTTATATGGCTATACCCGGAGGGATCTCATCCGGGCTTAAAACATATACTCTGTATTATATTTTATATCTCTTTCAGGTATTCTGCAAACAGATCCAGTCCCTCTTTGAGGAGCTTGGAGTCGAAAGCGTAACCGATACGTACGGAATGCTCGATCTCAAAGCACTCGCCGGGAGTGAACATTACGCCCTTCTTCTGAAGGAGGTCTACGCAGAGATCTCTGGACAGCATGTCCTTCTTGTAGTATACGAGAGCGGTGGTTCCTGCCACGGGTCTGATGTAGTAAACTTCAGGTGTGGCGTTTACCCAGTCGTCGAGGATCTTTCTGTTGGTGTTAAGGATCTCTCTGTTTCTTTCGATGATCTTATCCTTGTGCTTAAGAGCCAGAGCTGCAAGCTTGTCGTCGATCGCTGCGCAGCTGATGGTGTCATAATCCCTTCTCTCGCGGCAGAGGTGGATGACTTCAGGATCGCGGGATACGATCCAGCCAAGCCTCAGTCCTGCCAGGGAGTAGCACTTGGACATGGAACCTACGGAGATACCTTTCTCATAGATGTCCACGATGGAAGGAAGATATGAACCGTCCTCGCTGATACCTCTGTAGACCTCATCGCAAAGAACATAAGCGTCAACTGATCTCGCGATCTCAACGATCTCCTTCATTACGTCCAGGGGGATCCAGGAACCTGAAGGGTTGTTGGGGTTGTTGATGGTGATCATCTTTGTGTTATCGTCCACGATGGATCTGAGATAATCCAGATCGGGGAGGAACTTATTCTCGTAGTTCAGGTTGAGCAGTCTGACCTCAGCTCCGATGGATTCGGGGATTGAGTAGTGCTGCTGATAGGTGGGCATTACGGATACCATGTTGTCGGTGGGCTCTATCAGAGTGTTGATGACCTGATAGTTTGCGCCGATCGCTCCGTGTGTGGGGATGATGTTATCGTGTCCCACGTTCTCATAAAGAGAAGCGATGCCGTCCAGAAGTTCAGGGGAACCGTAGATGTGACCGTAGGTAAGTCTGGTGTCTGCCAGCTTCATCATGTACTCTTCAACGTCCTCTCCTGCAAGTTCCAGGAGTTCTTTTATGGTAAGTGAATCGATGCAGGTCTCTGCCAGGTTATATTTGCACCTGGTCTCCCATTCGTTCATCCACTGTTCTACTTTAAAAGTCTTGATCTTCATGTTTTCCTCCGTTATATCGAATCGTCTATTTGCAAAATACGTTCGTTCAGGTTTCATTCCCCTTCCGGGGTCTTTTTTATTAGATTATATTCTGTCCCGCCTCACGCTTCAAGAGCGATTTTAGCGGTGATCAGGTCTAGTGCGCTGATGCCTGTCGCATCGAAGATGGTGATCTCTTCATCCGAGGTCCTTCCATCTATCTCTCCCTTGAGGAGCTGTCCGATCTCACCCATCAGTTCTTCTTTTCTGATGGTTCCCTTCTTGAGCGGGATCTCCATCTCGCCCACTCTGATGCACTGAGAGAGGTCATCTCCGTATACCTTTGCGCCTCTGAAGATCTCGGGATCGATCTCTTCCTTTCCTTCCATGTCGGAACCGATGCAGCTGAAGTGTGTTCCCGGCTTCACCCATTCCGCCTTGATGACGGGTTCACGGCTGGGAGTCACGGTTATTATGATATCCGCTTCGCCCACGGCTTCCTTAAGGTCGGTGACCGGCTTGAACTCCGTGTTTTCAGCGTTTATTCCGAATTCCTTTGAGAGTCTCTCCCTGCAGTTCGCTGCGAACTGTTCTGCGTTCGGCTGGTTTACCGGATCCGCGATCCATACTTTTTCGATTTCGGGTCTTAAGGTGAGGGTCGCTGCTATCTGGAACATCGCCTGCTGGCCTGCTCCAAGGATCATCAGTGTCCTGGCGTCCTTTCTGGCGAGAGCGTCTGCACCGATCGCTCCGGCCGATCCCGTCCTCATGCCCGTGACGTAGGCTCCGTCCACAACTCCGAGGGGCATTCCGTTCGTTGAATCGAATACCATTATATATGCCAGATGTGAAGGTATCCCCAGTTCATGGTTTCCGGGGAACTCGTTGAACATCTTCATGCCGTGGATGTTTATATCCCCTTTGATCCCGCCGGAGCGGATATCCATGTTGGAACCCTTTCCATC
>CACZGZ010000133.1 GCA_902780845.1 uncultured Eubacteriales bacterium | reverse complement strand
CGAAGAAAAACAGAAACTTATAGAATCCCTTGGCGTTGACTACTATTTTGATATCGAATTCACCGAGGATATCATGACCATGGAGCCTGAACGCTACGTTAAGGAACTCCTGGTGGATAAGTTCAATGCGAAGGATATATTTTGCGGATTCAATTACAAGTATGGATACAAGGCAGGGGGAGACGGCGAACTCCTGAGAAAACTGGGAGAGAAGTACGGCTTCACCCTCAATCAGATACCGCCCGTCATGGTTGACGGAGAGGTGGTCTCAAGCACCCTTATCCGCCAGCTCATAAAGGCCGGAGATATGGATGAATGCGACAGATATCTCGGAAGGAACTACTCCATCGGAGGAGAGGTGGTAGTAGGAAACCGCCTGGGAAAATCCATTGGATTTCCGACTTCCAACATCATGATCGACGAGACCATGGTGACCCCTCCCAACGGCGTATATATCACCAACTGCATATATAACGGTGTGAAGTATCCTTCAGTCACCAACGTTGGGGTGAAGCCCACCATCGGGACTTTTCAGAAAAACATGGAGACCCACATCTTCAACTTCAACAAAGAACTTTACGGCAAGCAGATCATGATCGAGTTCATCAGGATGACGAGACCTGAATGCAAGTTCTCATCCATAGGAGAGCTCTGCGAACAGATAGCGCGCGACTGCGCCGAAGCCAAGGAATATCACGGGATCTGAAATTATTAGAAGATCATGGAAGATTATATAGGCACTCTTGAAAACATAATAGAGAACAGCGGAAGAGGTCTCATCTACATAGATGAAAAGGGGATCATCAGAGCTTACAGCCGTCTGGCGAGAAAGGTTACCGGCATCATCAACGAGAGCGATAAGGTACACGAAGGCGGCGTTATCGAAAACGGTGATATCGTGATCATCGCTGATAATGAGATAGGAAACGACGATGATCTTAAGATAAAAGACCTTGAGTACATCGGGATAAACGATAAGGATATCAAGAAGGGTGATGCTCTCCTTGCCATAGGCTACTATTCCGAAAACGGTCTGAGCGGATCCAACACCGGCAAAAAACGCGGACCCGCATACAAGTATGCCTCGAACTATAACCCTAACGGCGAACTGGTGCTTGAAGATAAGCGCAACGGACAAAGCATAGAGGCATCCATAGATTTCGGAAAACAGCTGATCAAGATAGAAGTCAATGGCGAACCCTTCTATATGTCGTACTTTGAGGCTGTAGGCCACATGGTAGTGCTTGACGGAGAGACCGGTGACATCAAATTCTTCCAGGCCAGAGGTTACGGATACAGAAGAGAAGAGATCGGGAAACTCTTAAGAGGCAAGGCTTTCGTTCCCAAACTCACAGAAGGAAAAGGCGAGCACGACAGGATAATCGGCACCGCTTACAGGGATAGTATTTTCGGAGAAGAATTTGTAAGTCTCATAGAAAGACTCCTTAAGAGCAAAAAAGACGAGTTCTACGACGGTATATTTGAGATATACAAGAGAGGTTTTTATTGCAACGTAATAAGGAGCAAGCAGTGGTGCAGATTCGATGGCATATATATCACCATCATGGACGCCTCTTCCATAGCCTACCTGGCAGAGGGAAGGAGCAAGCTAATAGAGCAGCTTGAGGAGTATCAGAGGACCAAACGTCAGCCCCATATCAGGGAAAGCATCCTGGATGACTTTAACGGAATGAGCGGAAGCACCCCGGAGATCCTGGAAGTAAGACAGATGGCATACAGGGCATCCAAAGGCAAGTTCGGAGTCCTCATAACCGGAGAGAGCGGAACGGGTAAGACGAGGCTGGCAAGAGAGATACACGACCTGAGCGGAAGTTCCAGACCCTTCGTTGAAGTAAACTGCAGCGCAATACCTCCGAATCTCTTTGAGAGCGAGCTCTTCGGATACGTGGGAGGTTCCTTTACCGGAGCTTTGGCAAAGGGAAAGCAGGGATATTTCGAAGAAGCTAACGGCGGAACGATATTCCTGGACGAGATCGGTGAGATTCCCCTGACTTCACAGGTCAAACTTCTTCAGGTGCTCCAGAGCAAAAAGATTTACAGAGTCGGTTCTGCTAAACCCATCGACGTCGATGTGAGGGTAATAGCTGCGACAAACATGGACATAAAGGAAGCTGTAAGAGATGGAAGATTCCGCAAGGACCTTTATTACAGGCTTAACGTATTCCCGATATATATCCCGCCTCTCAGGGAGAGAAAAGGTGACCTGAGAGAGCTTACGGATCTGTTCCTGGAATCCGCATGCAAGGAAAACGGAGTGGCTCTGAAGACCCTTTCTGAAGGCGCTTACAGGAAGATAATGGAATACCCGTGGCCGGGAAACGTAAGAGAGCTGGAGAACGTCATAATGAGGGCGGTGGCTCTCTGTGAGGCTCCGATGATCTATGAAGATTATCTGGCACTGGATGATTTTGAACCGTCTTTAAATGATGAGCCGGATGAACCGGCTGCCATGACGGACGGCGATCTGAAGCATACATTGGAGGAAACAGAGAAAAAATTGCTTTTACGTGCTATTGAAAGCAATGGCGGAAAGAATGCGGAAGCCATAAAAATGCTTGGGATCAGCAAAACTGCATTTTATGAAAAAATAAAAAAATACAATCTATAGTTTCCCGAATTAAGGAAAAGCTTTCCTGAAATCGGGAATATATTGCCGAATAATAAACGATGCAAACACAAAACCCCCGGTTTTCAAGGGTTTTGTGACTTGGCATCG
>CACZGZ010000132.1 GCA_902780845.1 uncultured Eubacteriales bacterium | reverse complement strand
CCTGGCACGCTCTACGGAGCCCTCACCGCCCTCACGGACAAAGGCTGGATAACTCCCCTTCCCGTACAGTCCGGAAGCAGGAAAAAGGAATACAAGCTGACGGATAAGGGCCGCACGGTGCTCCTGAGCGAGATCGACAGGCTTAAGGAACTCGTCACTAACGGTGATAAGGTGATCGGAGGTAAATAAGATGAAGGAAACCAAGAAGATCTGGAAATTATTCTTTGTATGGGATTTTGAAAAGGAAGAAGCCTGGCTGAATCAGATGGCCATGGCAGGCTGGACGCTTTGCCATGTAGGCTTCTGTAACTATACGTTTGAAAAGACCGAACCCGGCGAATACATCGTAAGGATGGAGATGCGAAAGAGCGATGAAGCGTACCGTGAATTCATGGCGGATGCAGGCATCGAATACATCGACAGACTCCTCCAGTGGCACTATTACAAAAAAAGATCAGAGCTCGGGCCCTTCGACCTCTACTCCGACATCGACTCCAGGATCGCTCAGCTGAACAGGATCGGCAAGATGCTTTGGCTCATCTGCCTGGCAAACCTCATCATCGGCATTGCGAACACCATTAACACTTATGCCCATTTTGGATGGGTAAACCTGCTCTGCGCTACGCTTCTGTCCTACGCCCTCGGGAGGATCCACGGAAAGAAGGAATCCCTCGAAAAAGACAGATTGCTGTATGAATAAAACGAACCCCTCGCGAATGAGGGGTTTTTTATTGGCTTTTTTAGCTGCGGTCATTTGATCTTTAAGATCTCGTCACACCTCTTGCATGCATCCTGCCGGATCATTTGTCTCCCAGGATCTCGTCGCACCTCTTGCATACGGCGGTCAGGTCCTCTTCCTCTTCAGTTGCCCAGTCTCTGAGGCTTCTGATGGTTTCCAGGTCGTTTGCGTCGAGGGGCTGCTTCTCCGCCTGATCCAGGTACAGGTTTATAAATCTTTTCTTATCGCCGATCAAAGAAATCCCGTCCGCCGGGCCTTCGTCAAGAAGCGCATCCATAATGCGGCTTACGGCGCGGAACTCGTCGGGAGTGAGGTCTTTTGCGAGGAAGTAATTCACACCCGCCTTTTCCCAGGCTGTGATGGATGTGTATGCCGGGACCACGTCGTTATCGACGCCGTTCATGAGGATCCAGTGCCTGATCTCCGGAGTTCTCGGCTCCAGATAGTGAAGCGCGTGGATCCTGCCCCAGCCGCGGACCTTCTTAATGAGGCTGAAGATCTCGTCGTTACCGTCGGGCCAGGTTCTCAGGTTCCATACCGAAAAGATGGTGAATTCGTCGCTGAGACCCAGGATACGTATGATGTCCTTGACGTCCTCCGGGTGGTGCTTGAAGATCTCGCAGACGGTCAGTCCGAACTTGACGGATTCTTTGTTCTCCGATTCTGCGATCAGCCAGCGTGCCGTGTCGCAGATGTTCTTCAGGCTCAGCCTGATCTCGTCCGGGTTATCCGGATCGGGTTTGTCGTTTGGATTTTTTGCGTGGCTTATTATATACTCCTGGATCTCGTCAGGAGACGCGATGGCGCCCGCCATGGACCCCAGCTTCCTCAGGGCCTCGTCAGATGCCTCGAAGTCCGCGCGGTTCATGCAGTCCACCGCGGCCTCCATCTGAGCGCGGTCCCGCTCATTAAGAGGCGTGTGCTCCATGTGGAACATGTATATGCCGTCCATGGCCCCATCCGCAAAAGGAATCTCCTGCTTCTCCTTCCCTTCAGGAAGGGAGAAGCCTTCCGGGAGCCTGCCGTCCACAAGGCTCGAATTTATTATGTTGTATAAGGAGTTCGTGTTAGTTGCCATGATTTCCTCCTTTAAAAACTAGTTTGTGTGCGTGTGACCGGGCTCGATGATCTCCGCGCTGTCCGCCAGGATCAGCACCGCCTGGTCCTGCTGGCCTTCCACGTTCTCGTACTCCTCGATCCCCTTGGCGTAGCCCGTGATCCTCACACGGTCCCCTACTTCGGTCTCGATCTCGGACATCGTGTACACCATGGTGTTATTCTCGAAGTTCAAAATATCCTCGTTCATCTGAAACACCAGCATGCCGTCTTCTCTTCCGATCACGTTGAACACCACGCCGGTCAGCTGAAAGTAGTGGTCGACGTAAGCCTCGGGGTCCTCGTAGAGCTTTGCGATGTTCTCCTCGGGCTCAGGGTCGGGCAAGCTGCTTTCGGTGGTCTCAGCGGGCGCGGAGCCGCAGCCGCAAAGCACGAGCATCAGTATTAAAATTACCGCAAAACACTTTTTCACGCTGTCCTCCCATACTCCTTGCCCATGTCCATGTGCTCACATTATATCACATTCCATTGCACAGAAAAAGCCCCGACCAATCGTCGGGGCTCGCTATGGCGTTTTTATGCTACGTCGAAGATCGCTACCAGCTCGGTGCTCCTGGTGATCTCCACCTCCACTTCGGCATCTTCAGAAAGGTCTTCGCCGTCCTGAGTCCACTTTACGAACTTGTAGCCTTCATCAGGCGTTGCCGCAAATGTCATCTTCTCAGGTTCATAGACCGTTACCTGAAGCATCTGAGTAGGATTCTCCTCAGAATCGATCTCTTCGCCTTCATACGCAAAAGCAATGCTTCCGCTACCTTCAGTACTGACTACGACTTTGATCTCATTCTCACCGGAGGTGTCGGATCCGCCGCATGCAGCGAAGGCGAATAAAAGTGCTGTAACGAGTAATATACATAACGGAGGTGTCGGATCCGCCGCATGCAGCGAAGGCGAATAAAAGTGCTGTAACGAGTAATATACATAAAAATTTCTTCATTTTCATTCCTCCAAAATCCTATATTACTAAATAATATATCAAACGTACATATTATAAATCTCAGTTTATTTTTCGTCAATCCGATATGTATTTCAAAAAATCCGAACTATTTTTTGATTTGTACTGAAAAGAAAAAATCGATATGTTAATATGTTATTAACTTAATATGTCCTTGAACCAAGCGTGAGTTTTTTGCTCACGCTTTTTTATTCGTTATTGCTTGACTTAATTAATAAATAATTATATTATAATTATGAACAAACTTCAATTCGAATGGAATGAACAAAGGAAGCAAGATATGTTAAAGGAATATGATATAGATAAACTCAATCCTCGCCCCAACCCATATGCCAAACAATTAAAAAAGCAAATAACAATCAATATCACCTCCTCCACTGTCGACTACTTCAAAGCACAGGCATCCGAGGTTGGTATCCCTTATCAAACGCTGATAAACATGTACCTTACAGATTGTGCAGAAAACAATCGAAAACTGCATCTGTCATGGGAATAAAAGAAGCTCCGGGCATCCGGAGCTTTTGGTTTATATGCTTCTTAGACCTTAGTGACTATGATCTACAGCCTCTCAGCAAAGTCACTCATGACCTCGCTGATCTTTATCTGCTGCGGGCAGACCTCCTCGCAGCTTCTGCAGGCGATGCAGGCTGAAGGTTTT
>CACZGZ010000131.1 GCA_902780845.1 uncultured Eubacteriales bacterium | reverse complement strand
TGTGCCTATAAAATGACATAAACAGTTTTAATTCGGAGCAGGGTGGTCTGATGATGGTCAGCCCTGCTCTTTTTGTGCTCAAAAGATGGCCTAAATGGGAATGAACGCACATGCGTTCGGTCAAATGAAAGACTAAGTTCTACTCTGAGGTGTTTCGACGTCATATTTTTCGATTTGAGCAACTTTTTTGACCATGTATTAGATTGGAGAATGAAGCTATATTTTACGTGTAACCACACCATTCATGTCCCGAAATGTCCCTTTCTTTACCGATAATGTCCCGATAAGTACCTGTCAATTACCGATTCTTTCGCTTTTCAAGGGAATATGCGTGTGTTATATTTACAATGGACAAAGCGCAGGGCAAGAGCCCCGGGGCCGAGTCCATTTTCTTTTGCAAAAGAATACCGGATATGATGAGCGTCTGTTCATAGCTTCAAAAGAGGTTATGGATCAGGCGCTTTTTTCATGCCCGGATTCAGCAACCGGTCCGGGGAGACGTTCCCGACCAACACACGAGTGCACATCGGAAGGATCCGCCGGTGTTCGGAAAGGAAAGTACATATGGATTATGAACAATTCAAAGAGGAGTTCATCGATGCGGTAAAGGAGAGGCTTGAAGAGCAGGGCTCCGACATGAACGTATCCGTGAACGAGGTAAAGAAGCTCAATGAGAGTTACGAAGCTATGACGGTCACACCGGAGGGTGCCAGAGTCGGAGTGAACATCGGGATCGAGAGATTCTACGATGCATATGATGAAGGCAGACCTTTTGATGAGGTGGTAGATAAGGCAGTTGAGACGATCAATCACGGTATCAACGAGCGTCCCGACTTCGACATCGATTCCTTTACTGATTATGAACAGATGAAGGAAAAGCTTGCGATGGAGGTTGTTTCGGCTGAGACGAACAAGGACATGCTGGAGAATGTTCCTCATAAGAATCTGGAGGATATGGCAGTCGTATACCGATTCGTTCTTGAATCCAGTGACGAGGGCAGAGCCTCTATCCTGGTGACGAACCAGATGCTTGAGACAATGGGCGTGACTCCCGAACAGCTTCACGCAGATGCACTTGAGATAGCACCGCAGATCAAACCTGCGGAGATCAAGGGCATGAGCGAGGTCATGGTTGAGATGATGGGTGCAGAGCAGGCAGAGGCACTTGGAATCGTACCGGAACGTCCCGAGGATGAGCAGCTGTTCGTTGCCACGGTTCCCGATAAGACGCATGGTGCGGGTGTTCTTGCATATCAGGATTTCATGGACCAGGCTGCCGAGAGGGTAGGCGGTGACTTCTATATCTTACCTTCGAGTATCCACGAGGTGCTGATCGTTCCTGATAACGGAAGGATGGACCTTAAGGATCTGGAGGCCATGGTAAGGGATGTCAACGCAACCCAGGTGGCTCCTGCCGATAAGCTTACGGATAATGTGTATCACTATGATTCGAAAGAGAAGATCTTCGAACTCGGTGAGAAGTTCGTGGAGCGACAGAATGAGCGTGAAGAAGCCACTGCTGAGAAGGATGAGAAGGCATCGGTTCTGGATGACCTTATGGCCAAGAAGGAAGAAGTTGCCAATATCCCTAAGAAGGAAGCCATCGACAAAGGTGCCAAGACAAAGGGCGGCGAGGCTCTGTAGTAACTGATCCGGAATAAGGTCCGGACATCATAAGGAAGAGATAAGATGCCGGCTCGGGCAGATGCAGCGAGTCCGGCATCTTTCTTATATCCGCCAGTAAAGAAAGAAGAGGAAGAGATCATGTCAGATAGATACGGATGGGAAGTTCCCATATCAACAAAAGGAGTACCGATCAGATCAGCTATAGGAGCAAAGGAGCCCGTAGCTCATCCCAAGAACTGCTGTCACGAATGCCCTTACGGATATGACAGGGCTTTCTGCTTTCCCTGCTATGCAAAGATCCTGGCAGAGCATAAGGAGAGAAAGAAGCCTGTAGCGGTGAATGCGTGAGACGATGGACTTTGACTACTTTTATGAGGAGCAGTCTGACAACTATACGTTCTACAGAATCCCTAAGATGCTGTTTACGGAGAAACTGTTTACGGATCTGTCCACGGATGCCAAGGTCTTGTATGGCCTTTTGCTTGACAGGATCAGCCTCTCCAGGGAGAACGGATGGATCGATAAAGAAGGCCGGGTCTATGTCTTTTACACGATCAGGACGATCAAAGCATCCATGCGGTGTGCCAATACAAAGGCCTGCGGTCTTTTGAAGGAACTGGATGCATTCGGTCTGACCGAGCGGAAGAAGCAGGGCCAGGGGAAACCGACCATCATATATGTGAAGGATTTTTCCCGGTTCCCAAAAGCAGAATTCAGGGATTCCGATAGTGAGAACTCAAGAGTTCCGATAACCGGAATTCAAGACTTCCCAAAATTGGAACGTAATAAGACTGATAAGAATAAGACTGAGATAAATAAGACTGATCCTATCCTATCCGTGCCGGATGTGGATAAGGATGGGAGGGAAAGCTACAGAGAGTACCTTTATGACCGGTTGGAAATGGAGATCCTGTATGAGCGGTATCCGTATGACAGGGAGACTCTCGATGCGATACAGACGCTGATGCTTGATGTCATCTGCTCTAAACGGAAGTATATCCGTATCGCCGGAGATGATAAACCCCTAAATGTCGTGAAGTCTCAGTTTATGAAGGTGTCCTGTGAACATATCGAGTATGTCATGGACTGTATGAAGGAAAACGGAACAAAGGTAAGGAATATCAAGCAGTATCTGCTTGCAGCAATCT
>CACZGZ010000130.1:2796-4135 GCA_902780845.1 uncultured Eubacteriales bacterium | reverse complement strand
AAGAACTTCAACGAGAGACTGATAAAGCATGAAGAGGCTCACGGTCACGGAAACGAGGAATGGCTGGATACGAAGCTCCATATCATGTCCTTCATAGCTGCGGATGACGGAGACTACATAGGCAAAAAACTCAGCGAGACAGACTGGGGAAGCAGATATAATATATACGTTGTCAAGATCAGAAAGATACTTAAAGGTGACAAGCAGATACTGCTTCCTCATCCCGATACGGTCATAGAGGTGGGGGATAAGCTGTTTTGCGTAGGGGAGAAGCAGGCCCTCCTGAACTTCTATATGCTTAACGGTCTCGAACAGACGAGACCGCTGAGGACTCTCAAGGAGTTCATGGATACCGGATATCCCGATACTGCGAATGCCCTCGCAATTTGTCCGCTTCGTTTAAGGGGAGACGAAAGCTTCTGCAACAAGAGCATCCGTCAGGGCGGCATCAACAGCAGGTATAAGGTTGGCATCCTGGGTCTTCAGACCGGCGGGCTTCCCGTCATAATGCCGGATCCCAACATGCTCCTTAAGAAAGACGATATCCTCTGGATCATGGGTTCCAACAAGAACGTAGGAGCCATGATCGCGGACTACGTGGATGAGACGGAAGACCAGGAAGAAGAACAGACAGAAGAATAAATGCAATTTAAAATGCGCCTATGAAAGGCGCATTTTTTATCATTAAACTTAACGAGAATACCCCCACTTCTAAAGTGGAGGGATGAATCGTTCCACTTTTGCTGAAGGATACCAGATCTAATTTTTGCGGTAGTCAGGAGGCCGTTTCCGGAATAAAGTTCCCGAATCTTTCACGAAAGCTATTGCACGATTTCCCGCTTCATGATACAATAAGAAAAAGAACGTATGTTCGGAGGGGTGCCATGAAACGGATAAGAGGTTACAAATATCGCGCATATCCAGATAGTAAACAGCAGGAGTTCTTTTTAAAGACATTCGGGTCCTGCCGTTTTGTGTTTAATCACTATCTTGAACTGAAGCAGACACAATGGAAAGAATGCCATAAATCACTTAACTACGCAGAAACAAGCAAGGATCTTTCACGACACCTCAAGGTTGAGAATCCCTGGCTCAGGGAATCAGACAGCATAGCACTGCAGCAGACCCTGAGGCATCTTGACAAAGCATATGAGAACTTCTTTAAGAAGCGGGGAGGATATCCGAAGTTCAAGAGTAAACGATACAGTCAGAGCTACCGTACTATGAATGTAAATGATAGCATCCGAATATCAGGAGATCGGATAAGAATACCTAAGGCAGGAGAAATTAAGATCAGAAATACTCGTGAGTTTGATGGAAGGATCCTGTCAGCAACAGT
>CACZGZ010000130.1:0-2777 GCA_902780845.1 uncultured Eubacteriales bacterium | reverse complement strand
GGAAGATACTACATCACACTGCAGGTGGAAGAAGATCGGGAACTGCTCCCAAACAATGGAGGAGAGACAGGACTTGATGCAGGACTCAGTGTCCTGTATACTGACTCGGATGGTAATATCGTTCCGAATCCCAAGACACTCAGAAAGCATGAGAAGAAGATAGCAAGACTTCAAAGGAGACTGTCAAAGAAGAAAAAGGGATCAAATAACAGAGAGAAGGCAAGAAAGAGACTGGCCAGAGAACTGGAGAAAGTATCAGACATCAGAAAAGACTATTTGCATAAGGTGAGCTACAGGCTGGCGAACGAGAACCAAGTCGTCTGCGTTGAAGACCTTAATGTAAAGGGAATGATGAAAAACAAGAGACTTGCAAAGTCCATCGGAGACGTGTCATGGGGAGAGTTCTACCGTATGCTGGAATACAAGATGGCAGACCATGGAGGGAAACTGGTGAAAGTACCTAGGGCGTTTCCGTCGAGCCAGCAGTGTTCTTGCTGCGGAAAGAAGGAACCGAAAGTAAAGGACCTGTTTGTGAGAAGATGGAAATGTGCTGCTTGCGGAGCGATACATGACAGAGACGTTAATGCAGCGGTAAATATACTGAATAAAGGAAAAGAGATCCTGGCGGCATAGAGAAGTCAGGATCCCGAAAAGTACCGTGGGTCGCACGGGAATTAAAGCCTGCGGAGAGAATGTGAGACGGAGTCCCTTAGTGGGCACGCAGATCTCTGTGAAGCAGGAATCCCCCACTTCAAATTCGCATTAGTGAATTAAGTGGTGGGAGCGTTCAAAGGTTATCCTGAAGATGAAGTCCCCATATTCTATGAGTTCATCAAAAATCACGGGATCAAACTCAATCAGATCATGACTGTGGATAACGATTATGGAAACCTCTCGATGGTGAGCCAGAATATGGGATTCGGCGTCTACCCTAAGATGATCGCAGAGAACGGAAGGTTCCCTGTGAAAGCGATATCTCTGGATGAGCCGACATACACGCCGATATCCATAGGAATAAGGTCGTATGAAAAGGGGTCGCTGGCGGCGAGAGCCTTTGTTGATCACGTGCTGGGAATGAAATTATAGTAAATAATTACTTGAATAAAAATGAGCAAAAGAGTATACTTAACCTATTAACTTTGATGGGAGGTTTTTATGGCGCTTTGGGACGGAAGATTTGAAAAAGGCATGGATGAGCTTGTGAAGGAATTCAACGCGTCCATAGGCTTTGACCAAAGAATGTATAATGAGGATATAGACGGAAGCATCGCTCACGTCAGGATGCTTGCCAAGTGCGGTATCGTATCTGAAGAAGAGAGAGATAAGATAATCGCGGGACTTAACACGATAAGGGAAAAGATCGAATCAGGAGAGATCACTTTCACGGTGGAGGATGAAGATATCCATATGGGGATAGAATCCAGACTCATTGAAGAGATCGGAGACACCGGCAAAAAACTCCACACCGCCCGCTCCAGAAACGACCAGGTACAGGTTGACCTGAGACTCTATACCAGAAAAGAGATCTGTGCAATGATCGAAGAACTTATCGGGCTTGAAGAGGTCATCCTCAGAAAAGCAGAGCAGTATAAGGATAAGATCTCAGTCGGATTTACTCATATCCAGCATGCCCAGCCCATCACCATAGGCTTCTGGTTCATGGCATACTTCCAGATGTTCAGAAGGGACATCGAAAGACTTATGGACTGCTATGAGAGAATGAACCTGAGTCCTTTGGGATCCTGTGCCATGGCGGGGACTACTTTCCCCACGGACCGCCATATGACAGCTGAGGAACTTGGATTCTTCGGGCCTACAGAGAACGCTATGGATTCTGTGAGCGACAGGGACTATATAATAGAATTCCTTTCGGCAGCAGCCATATCCATGATGCACGTTTCCAGATGGTCAGAGGAATTCGTATGGTGGAACAGCTCTGAATTCGCCTTCCTGGATATAGATGACAGCTTCTGCACGGGATCAAGCATCATGCCCCAGAAGAAGAATCCGGATATCGCGGAGCTCTTAAGAGGAAAGAGCGGTAGAGTCTACGGAGATCTCATGGGAATGCTCACCGTAATGAAGGGAACGCCTATGGCATATAACAAGGACTATCAGGAGGATAAAGAGGGCATCTTTGATGCGGCGGATACCTGGAGGGCAAGCGTCAGGATCCTGGCAAAGATGCTGGATAAGACGGAGTTCAGGATGGATAAGATAAACGAACAGTTATCCAGGGGTTTCCTGAACGCTACGGACGTGGCGGAGCATCTCGCGAAGCAGGGAATACCTTTCCGCGAAGCTCACAACATCGTAGGCCGCATGGTGAAGGCTGCAGAAGTAAAGGGCTGTCAGCTTGAGGAACTTGATGAGGCTGCGCTTAAAGAGACAGACGCAAGACTCGATAAGGAAAGGCTGGGAGATATCAGCATAGCCGCCTGCGTGGAAGCCAGAAAGAGCTTCGGAGGGACCGCACCATCTGAGGTTGAACGTCAGATACGTGTGGGCCGGGAGTGGCTTGAAAGCGTTAAATGAATGTACTAAGGGGAAAGTAAGCCAAAATTGTAATATTATATGTTTATGGCTTACTTTTTAGAAGGAACATAAGAGGCACATAAGCCGAAAATGGTGAAAAAGCTATTTACGGCTTATGTTTTTTGTGGGACTGAATATTAGAATGAGCTGATACACTAAAGTTGTAATATGAATTCCAATATCGTAGAATATTCTTAAGATGAAAGGAGTTCATATCATGTATGTCGATCCCGAATTAAAAG
>CACZGZ010000129.1 GCA_902780845.1 uncultured Eubacteriales bacterium | reverse complement strand
ATACAAGCCGTCTTCTGAAAGCACGCCTCTCTTCATATCTTCCGGGAATATCCCTTCTTCATCCATTTCGAAATCTTTTCGCCAGTTTCCGGAATAGTAGGCGCTGAGAGTATCAACGTCAGACTTATACCCGTCATATTCGGCGCCGGTCTTGGAAGCCTGTTCCACACGCTCCATGATTTTTTCCATACTGTTGATGCGGTCATATGCCGCAAGTATATCCACCCCTTCAAGATATCCGTCAAAACCTTTTCCGGTTATGGTCTTAAGCGCATAATATGATACGTATGACGGTCTCCTGAAAGGTTCTCTTCCGTTTATATCAGAAATATGCACTTCAACTGTGGGCAGCCCCACCGCTTTCAGCGCATCCAGGATGACTATCGACGTATGCGTATATCCTCCCGGATTGATCAGTATACCGTCTGCATTACCATAAGCTTCCTGTATCCTGTCTATGATCGCGCCCTCGTGATTGGACTGAAAGAACTCGCATTCTATTCCAAGCTCACCGCACTTTCCGGCAATCAGAGCTTCCAGTTCGGCAAGGGTTTCCTTCCCGTAGATCTCAGGTTCCCTGATCCCCAGCATGTTAAGATTGGGCCCGTTTATAACCAGTATCTTCATAATTCCTCCGTTTTCCCTCCGAGCATCCTGTAATCATCAAAAAATCCCGGATAAGATTTATTCACAGCTTCAGCGTCTTCTATAATTATATTTCCATCCGTCTGACTTCTTAAACAGGCTGCCATCATAACTATCCTGTGATCGTTAAATGAAGGAACAGTTCCTCCCTTAAGCCTGTATCCTCCGAATATCTCAAGTCCGTCAGGCCTCTCGTTCACCATAGCTCCGAGTCTCTTAAGGACATCCTCTATGGAGCGTATCCTGTCGCTCTCCTTAAGTCTCAGACGCTCTGCATTCATTATAACTGTCTTTCCTTCAGCCTTGCAGGCTGCGACAGCTATGGCGGGAACGAGATCCGGAATGTCTCTCGCGTCGATCATCCTACTGTGGAGCCTGTGAGCTTTCACGGTGACAGAATTACCTTCCCATAAGATATCTGCCCCCATTCCTTTAAGGATGTCTGTTATCGCCTTATCTCCGTGAATGGAATCGGAAGATATGCCTTCGACAGTCAGACTGCTCCCTTCTTCTGAACAAGCTCCTGATGAGAGCCACATCGCAGCGGAAGACCAGTCTCCTCCTGCTTCATGCTCTCCCGTAAGGCGGTACTCCTGATTACCGGGAATATAGAAAACTCCCGGCTCGTCCTCAAAGATCTCTATCCCGCTTTTTTTCAGCACGTCAAGAGTCATATCCACATATGGTCTGGACTGAAGTACTCCCATGACTTTGACCGCGCTGTTCTCATCTGTAAGAGGAAGCGCCATAAGAAGCCCGGATATGAACTGAGAAGAAACATCTCCCGGAAGTTCATAGATGCCTCCGCCTGCCTTTCCTTCCACGTGATAAACCTCACGTGAAGGTCTTGATACGGTAACCCCGTGTTCCGCAAGCTGCCTGATCAGCGGTTCCACAGGCCTTTCGGGAAGGCTCCCCTCCATAATAAGGTCAGCCTCCAGTCCGAGAGCCGATACTATGGGCATGAGGAATCTGAGGTTCGCTCCGCTCTCACCCAGGTTTAACGGCTGACCCACAGAAGACCTTTTTTCATGTAATGCAGCAGAGATGATCCTGCAGCATTCCAGCATCTTTTCCACGTCATCCGAATGCGAATGAGTGGAAACACAGCATTCAGTTTTAGATAAAGCCCGGGCAAGCGTCAGCCTCTGAGCCATGGACTTTGAGCCTATGGCACGTACCGAACCCCCTGCCGGAGCCTTTGTTATCCTGATATCCATGCCAATATTATATAATCAGAATACATATTTATCAAATGGTTATTTAAAATGAAAAAGCGCAAACGGGTCGCCCGCGTTTGCGCTGCCAATAAGCTCTATTTTACTCTGTGCTCAGCATCGCAGTAGCAGCAGCGATAGATCTTCTTTTCCTTGTCTACGAGTCTGAACTCGTGAACGATCTCCTGCTCAACTGAAGTGATGCATCTGGGGTTCTTGCACTGTACGACATTTATAAGCTTCTCGGGAAGTTCCATGTGGAGCTTCTTTGCGAGACGGTTGTTCTCTACGATATTTACTGTGATGTTTGAATCCACGTATCCGAGAACGTCATAGTCAAGGTCGATGACTTCGTCGATCTTGATGATGTCCTTCTTGCCGTATTTTTCTGAAGAAGCGTTCTTGATGAGAGCTACTGTGTTATCTATCTTTCCAAGGCCGAGGAGATCATAGATCTGCATGCTCTTTCCGGCTTTGATGTGGTCGATTACGATTCCGTTCTTTACTCCGCTTATATCCATTTATATATCCTCACTTTCTGTCCTAAACTATTTCTCGATTCCAAGAAGGAAAAGAATGAGCGCCATTCTGATGTGCTTGCCGCAAAGTGCCTGGAAGAAGTAGCAGGCTCTGGGGTCATCATCAACTTCTACTGAGATCTCGTTTACACGAGGCAGCGGGTGCATGATGGTCAGATCTTCCTTTGCGTTCTCAAGCTTTTCAAGGTTAAGGATGTAGCTGTCCTTCAGTCTTACGTAATCCTCTTCGTTGAAGAATCTTTCCTTCTGGATCCTGGTCATGTAGAGGATGTCAAGTTCAGGCATGGCGTCTTCAAGGGATTCTGTCTCGTAGAATTCAGCTCCTGCCTTCTTCATGTTTTCGATGACGTATTCGGGAACTTTCAGTTCATCAGGTGAGATGAGGACGAACTTGATGCCTTCATAGTCTCCGCAGAGGCCGATGGTCATGTTATTCAGTCTTCCCTTCTTTCTCTTGATGGTGAGAAGGTCAGTCAGTGTCTGTGTAGGATGGAAGTGTCCGCCGTCACCTGCGTTGATGATGGGAACTTCAGCACGCTTTGCAGCAACGATAGGCGCACCTTCCTTAGGATGTCTCATGGCTATGATGTCTACGTAGTTTCCTACTGTCATGATGGTGTCGGAGACGGATTCGCCCTTGGCTGCAGAGCTTGAGTTAGCTGAGGAGAAGCCCAGTACGCTTCCGCCCAGTTCCAGCATTGCAGCTTCAAAGCTCAGTCTGGTTCTTGTTGAAGGTTCGAAGAACAGGGTCGCCAGTTTTTTGTGTCTGCAGATATCCTCATAATCCGCATGGTTTGCAACGATGTCGTCTGCTGTTGCGATGAGCTTGTCGATCTCCTCTACTGTGAGATCTGTGATGTTGATCAGATTTCTTGTGTTTGCCATAATTTTTCCTTTCAGTTTATATAACCATTCCGCGGGACATTTCCTGCGGACAACATTAACTTATTTATTCATCCAGCTTTCATCCGAGGGGTTATCTCTGAACTTAAGGATGCGCTCCTTGTCTTCAGCCTTGATATATCCCGTTTCAGCTGCAGCTTCCACCAGGGCGTCCAGATCGCAGAGGCTTACGTTCTTTACTTCAGCTTCAGCCATCCTGTCGAGGCCCTTCTTCATACCGTAGGTGAAGATGCTGGCGATACCGAGCACTTCAGCTCCAGCTTCTCTTAACACCTTTACGGTCTCTATGGAGGAACCGGCAGTTGAGATCAGATCTTCAACGACTACCACCTTCTGACCGGGTTCAAGCTTTCCTTCTATCTGGTTGGTCCTTCCGTGATCCTTTGCAGAACCTCTTACGTAACCCATGGGAAGGCCCATCAGGTGACCCGTTATAGCGGCATGTGCGATCCCCGCTGTGGAAGTTCCCATAAGGACCTCAACGTCCGGATAATTCTCTTCTATAACGGCTTTAAGCCCTTCCTCGACCTTGATCCTTACTTCAGGTGCCGTAAGGGTCAGACGGTTGTCGCAATATATGGGGCTCTTTATACCTGATGCCCAGGTGAAGGGCTCCTCAGGTCTTAAGAAGACCGCTCCTATTGAAAGCAGACCTTCTGCTATCTCTCTTTTTCTGTCCATTTACTCCTCCTTTATATCTCTTCCGGGAAGCAGAACTCCTTGTTCTTCTTCTCCGGCTTAACGTCTACGAAGTCTCTCACGCATCTCCTGTATGCTTCCAAAGGATCCGCCGCCTGGGTTATGGGTCTTCCCACAACTATGTAGTCAGATCCGAGTTCCTTTGCTTTGGCGGGAGTAGTTACTCTTGACTGGTCTCCCTTGTCTCCGTCCTCGAATCTCACGCCCGGCGTTACAGTCAGGAAGCCTTTTCCCACAGCCTCATGAACGATGCCGGATTCAAGGGGTGAACATACGACTCCGTCAAGCCCTGCCTTATCAGCGTTTCTCGCATACTCTATTACGACGTCCTCAAGAGGCTTATCGATCAGGATCTCGTTTGTCATCCTCTCCTGATCTGTTGAAGTGAGCTGCGTTACAGCTATGAGAAGAGGTCTGGTTCCGTCTTCTCTTGTGAGGCCGCGGATCGCAGCTTCCATCATCTTCACCGTACCTGCGGCGTGAAGGTTCGTCATGTCCACGTCGAGTCTGGAAAGCACTCTCATGGCCTTTTCCACGGTGTTCGGTATATCGTGAAGCTTCAGATCGAGGAATATCTTATGTCCTCTTCTCTTTATCTCTCTTACTATCTCAGGGCCCTCGGCATAGTAGAGTTCCATTCCTATCTTGACGAAAGGCTTTTCCTCAAGTGCAAAATTATCCAGAAACCTGAGGGTCTCTTCTTTAGTAGCAAAATCACATGCTACGATAACATCCTGTCCCATGAAGTCTCCG
>CACZGZ010000128.1 GCA_902780845.1 uncultured Eubacteriales bacterium | reverse complement strand
TCTTTTACTGTGCAGATGACGTTTTCCTTTCATCAGGATGAAGATAACATCGATTCCTTGAACAAACATTGAAAAACCTTAAAAATATTTTTTGCAGATCTTTTCTATTAAAAAACGGCGCCCTAAGGCGCCGCATGATAACTCTTCAATATCTTTCAGTGTTTGTCTCTTGCGATCAGCGTTGATGAAATGAAAGCCGTAAGGGGTATGGCCAGGACCATTCCAATACTCGAGGAAATGCCGCTTATGGTCTCCAGTGATATGAACGCTGTGCTGAACATATGGTAGAACGTGAGATCACGCGCATAGAGGAAGATCATCAAAGTGAATTCTCCGCCGAGGAAGGCAAGTATCAGGGTGTTCGTCATGGTTCCCACCAGATCCCTTCCTATGTTCATTCCGGATCTGAACAATTGCTTTCTGTCAAAAGACGGATTTGCGGCATGAACTTCTTCCAGAGCAGAGGATATGCTCATGGCTACGTCCATCACAGCTCCGAGAGCACAGATTATTATGCTCGCTACCAGCAGTCCTCTTATATATACGACTCCGCCGTTATACTTAAGCTGGATCAGCGGCTCGGCGTCCTCAAGCCTCAGCCCATCGATCTTTGCGAAGTGCTGTGCTATCATTCCGAAGATCATCGCAAAGAGAGCCCCGGAAACCGTGCCCAGAAATGCACTGATGGTTTTTCTGTGGACTCCGCCCAGGATGGTGAAGCACACCAGAGCGATGTATGCACAGATGATGAAGGTGGCGGGTATGGGCTGATAGCCCTTCAGTATCACCGGTATCAGGATGGAAAACAGGCACAGAAGCGTAAACACAAGTCCCACCAGTGATTTCAGTCCCACGGTGCCTCCGATGATCACCACCACGACAAAGAACACCGCTATGATCACTCCCAGGATCGGTATCCTGTTGAATTCGTAGACAGTAGCGCTGATCTCTCCGTCCTGATGGGTCTTGATCGTAAGGGTGACTCCGTCTCCCACTTCCACAGGCACTCCGTAATATGCGCCGAAATAATTGAACGCCGTCATGTTCTCGCCTTTGTAGCGGCCGCTCTTCACCGTTACTGAGAGTTCCTGCATGCCTACAGGCGCGTTCTCTATCAGCTCGTCGATCTCGATGTCTTCCTTGACTATCTCATTTACGGTTGCCTTTTCGAATTCGACTATCTCATCTTCGCTGTACGGAGAAAAAATATCGTTTGTGTCCTTTATGATATCCTCTGAATGCAGCCAGAAAAAGGCGCCGAAAAACAACAGTGCCGCTATCACCAGCACAATTATGCTCTTTTTATCAATTTTCCGGGTCTCATTCAGTGTCCTGATATCCTTGCCCGGTTTTTTCTGAGTGCCCGTTTTCATGGTAGCCTCCGCTGCTGCACTGCTTTTAACGATTCCCTCTTCAGCTGAACAACTCGTCTATGTCTTCCGTCATGAAGTCAAGTTCTCCGATTTCGGATCTTGCGGCTTCCATTTCCGTCTGATATTCGGATGCCTTAGCCCTGAGTGCCGCCTCATATTTCTTGTCACCGGCTTTAGCTGCCTGCTCGGCAGCCTTGGTGTAACCGACATAGTATGATTCCGCTTCATAGTAGGACAGAAGCGCATAAGGCGCAGTATAGTCCGCATCGCTTTCAACGGTCTTGCCCAGCACTATGTTATCGTACATCTCCGTTACAGTTTCAGGATAGTATCCGTTATTCACCGAGCGAAGGATCTCGTTGGGCGTGGATGTATAGTCGCTGAAGGATGTTTTTACCTTTACGACAGTGATGATTATCATTATGACCAGAACTACGGCAAGGATCACAGTCAGGACCTTCAATGCGCCGTCCCCAGCCCGGGTCGCTGCCCTTTTAGTTGTTTTCTTGCTCATATCGATCCTCCAACATAACGTTTATCCTGGACTCGGTCATGCTGCGCATTCCCTTCACCTCTTCAGGTGTAAGCCCAAAATACCCTGACACCATGGCTTCCATGTGATCCCTTAAGGCCTCCATGTATTCCATCTTATCCTCTTCATAAGCTTCCTTATTATATTCCTGAGGCTGCATGTACTCGTAGATATCGCTGATGTTTCTTGAGATATCCGCCAGGATATCGGTCTCAGAGTAATATCCGTAATTCTCGGCTCCCTTCTTCTTTTCCTGAAGGGTCATGAGGTTCTCATAAAATGACCTGTACCTCGAGGTAGTGTCATAGACTGCATCGAACTCTCTTAAGCTGTTCGTATAGGTTATCCTGTTTCTCGTCATATATGAGTATACGCCCAGGAAGTCCTCGCTCTCCATGAGTTCCGCTATCGCCTCCCTGTGCATGGGTGCCTGCTGCTCAACCGCTCTCTCGAGCTGAAGCCATCTTATGTCATCAGCCTTGGCCATAACGAAACCGGTTACCGCGATCAGTGCCACCAGCACCGCAAGGATCGTTATCCTCACCGTACGGCGGTTGAATCTGGAGGATTTTTCAAGCACTTCCTCCCTGGTCTCCTGATAGTCCTTCTCGTACCGCTCCATCTCCTCCTGATGCTTTACAGCATAGGGATTCGGCTGTCCGCAGTATGGGCAGAACTTATCCTCAATATTGAGATTATTACCGCAATGTTGGCATTTCATTATTCTTCTCCCCAGAGTTCCTCGGCTTTATCCATGAACTCATCATAGTTTTCCCAGTTCCAGACTTCGTGGTCCTCGCCGTCTTCAGCGATCCTCTCCATCAGTTCCTCATACTTGCCGGCTTCGTAGAGCTCGTCGTACTCCTCGAAGGTCTCGTGCTGCTATGTCAGTTCCTCGGCATAGTCACCTTTAAAGCCGTAGTCGAATATGGTTTTGTTCATAAGGTAGATCACGCCTGCCAGGATCGCTATTATCACAGCTG
>CACZGZ010000127.1 GCA_902780845.1 uncultured Eubacteriales bacterium | reverse complement strand
GAACTCCTTTCATCTTAAGAATATTCTACGATATTGGAATTCATATTACAACTTTAGTGTATCAGCTCACAAAATCCATAAAACTAAAATTATGCGCGTAAAGCAGAAATGCTTTGCGCGTAATTGTTCATTCGGTAAGAGAACTATGAAACTTGAACTGATCGCAGCGACCACTTTTGGGCTCGAGGCAGTTGTAAGGCGCGAGCTGGAAGCGCTGGGTTACAAAATAATAAAGACCGAGGACGGCAGGGTCACCTTCATGGGCGACGAGAGGGCGCTTGTGCGCGCCAACCTCTGGCTCCGCTCCGCGGACCGCGTTCAGATAAAGATGGCGGAATTCAAGGCCCTTGAATTCGAGGACATCTTCCAGAACGTGAAGGGCCTTCCCTGGGAGCAGTGGATCCCCATGGAGGGTAACTTTGTGGTGAACGCGGTATCCGTAAAGTCCAAGCTGAGCTCTGTTCCCGCCATCCAGAAGGTTGGCGAGAGAGCCCTCATCGACAGGCTCAGGGAGTTCTATCCAATCGACCGCTTCCCTAAGACCGGCGCGTCCTTCGATATAAGGATATCCATCCATAAGGATCTGGCGATAGTCATCCTGGATACCACGGGCCCCGGCCTGAACAAGCGAGGCTACAGGCGTCTCATCGGCAAGGCTCCGCTTAAGGAGACCATGGCAGCAGCAATGGTTAATCTCAGCTTCTGGAATCCAGACAGGATCCTGGTAGACCCCTGCTGCGGGTCCGGCACCATTCCCATCGAAGCCGCCATGATCGCAAAGAACATCGCTCCCGGGCTATCAAGATCTTTTGCGTCTGAAGAGTGGGATGCAGTTCCGAAGGAACTCTGGAAGCAGGAGAGGGCCAACGCGTTCAAGGAGATAAGAAACGACGTGAACCTTAAGATCTACGGCTCCGACATCGACCCCGCAGCCATAAAGATCGCTAAGGAGAACGCTGAAGAGGCCGGAGTAGCCGATCTCATCAGATTCAGCACAGCTGATGTGAGCGCACTTAAGACCAAAGCGCTTTCCGGCGTCATGATATCCAACCCGCCCTACGGCGAGAGGATAGGAGACAGGGAGGCCATCGACCACATCTACGATTCCTGGAAGGAATTTTTCGGTGCGAATCCTACCTGGTCGCTGTTCGCTTTGACCTCCGACAAGACCATCGAAGAAAAGGTCTTTGGAAGGCCTGCGGACAGGAGAAGAAAATTATACAATGGAAGAATGGAAGTCTGTTATTATCAGTTCCATGGACAGAAGCCTTGATATATCAGGGCTTTTGATTTTTTGCAAAAGGAATATGCACTGTACGTATATTCATACAATGTATAATAATCGACACAAAAGAATATATTTAATGGGTTGTTAACAATCTTTTTATCACATATAATGTAAGTATAACAGGCCGACAAAGTTTTAGTTAATATGTTGAAAGGAGAAAAGTTATGGCAAAAGGTATTCATAATTTTTCTGAGATCGGTAAGCTGAATAAAGTTTTACTTCACCGCCCCGGCGAAGAACTTGAAGCGCTTACACCTTCGACTATCGAAAGGCTTCTTTTCGACGACATCCCTTATCTTAAGATAGCTCAGGAAGAGCACGATAAGTTTGCCAATACGTTAAGAGCCAACGGCGTCGAAGTAGTATATTACGTAGAGGAAGCAGGCAAGGCAATGTCTGACCCCGCTATCCAGATCCAGTTCGTAAATGACTTCCTCAATCTCTCCAAGATCAACTCCAAGGGACTGAGACTGGCTATGACCCAGTTCCTCCTCGAGATGCCTCCTGAAGAGATGGTAAGAAAGGTCATCGCAGGTATCAAGAGAGAAGAAGTTGCCATGAAAGACGCTACTTCCCTTATGGACCTGGTAAAGGACGATTATCCCTTCGTATCCGATCCTATGCCCAACCTGTATTTCACCCGTGACCCGGGTGCCTGTGTCGGCGAGGGTATAAACATCCATCACATGCATACGGATGCGAGAAGAAGAGAGTCCCTCATCCTCAAGTACATCTACAAGTATTCCAGAGATTTCGCTAAGGAAGGCGACCAGCAGTGGTATGACCTTGACGACAACTTCTCCATCGAAGGAGGAGACGTCCTGGTTCTTTCCAAGGATATGGTAGCTGTAGGTCTCTCACAGAGAACCACAATTTCAGGATGCGAGAACTTCGCGAGAAACCTTCTCATGAATTCCGATTTCAAGAAGGTGCTTGCATTCGACATACCGAAGTCAAGAGCATTCATGCATCTTGATACCGTATTCACCATGATCGACTACGACAAGTTCACCATCCATCCGGAGATCGAAGGACCTCTCGGCGTTTATGAGATGACTCTCGACAAGAACGGCGAGCTTCAGTTCAAGGCTCTCAAGGACGAACTTCACAAGATCCTGGCTCTCGAACTCGGCGTTCCCGCAGTTCAGCTCATCAGATGCGGCGGCGGAGACCTCCTTGCTGCTCAGCGTGAACAGTGGAACGACGGATCCAACACGCTCTGCATCGCTCCCGGAACGGTAGTTACATATGAGAGAAACTACGTTACCAACGAGCTCCTCGACAAGGCCGGCATCAAGGTATTGACCGTTCCTTCAGCCGAACTGTCAAGGGGAAGAGGCGGCCCGAGATGTATGTCCTGCCCTGTTAACAGAGACGATCTTTAATTGAATGAAACTGCTGCAAGTTTTTTTGCAGCAGTTTTTTTATCGGCTCGAAGACACTTTTGGAGGAAGTGTCCCTGTAAAGATAAAAGTGCGCTCACAGGGACACAGGCTGCGCGTTATGAAACGCGGGACACTGATAAAGTGTCCCTGTGGAGATGAAAACGTGCTCACAGGGACACAGGCGACACTTTAAGATCTACAAGGTGCAAGAGTACGCGTGACGTGATGCGCAATGTTCTGGTCAATCTAAATTGTAATAGGAGTTCCGACTTTTATGACTTTTGCAGGCGGCAGTCCATTGTTGTGAGAATGCGGGCGCATGTTGTTGT
>CACZGZ010000126.1 GCA_902780845.1 uncultured Eubacteriales bacterium | reverse complement strand
CGCTTACGGCTCCGCCGATGTCAGCTGCAACGAAGGTCTCCGTTGAACTCTGATCAACGTAAGTATCGGTCTGTTCCACTACCATCAGTTTCGAACCCTCAAGGCTCTCTTCCTTTTTGGTAGCCCATACATGGCCTACAACTTTACAAATTATCATGTCATTCTCCTAAATAAATGTTATGTTTATCTTTTCCTTGTTGATATAGTCCTTTGCAGGTGCCGACAATATCACGTTCTTAGGAAGCGTTATGCCGCTGTAATTCACGTTCCTGAGAGCTTTCTTTATATCTTCCTCTGTTACGAAACGCTTGTTGATGGAAATAGCCATCTCGATGGGCTTCTGCTCCTCTTTCATCTTAGGAAGCTGCACCTTAGCCTGACTTCCGCATCTGCTCCTTTTGATCAGACCCATGTCTCCGTCCTTGAACAGACATGCATTTGCTTCATCGAAATCGATGTGCATGGCAAGTCCGGCGGTCTCTGAGACTCTGACCACGACTCCGTCAAAGGTCAGCGGTCTTTCTGTGGACATCTTGACGCTTACTTCCTCTCCGTCCGTGAAACCCCACTGCCCGGCCTGTGCAGGAGTCATGTGGATGTGGTTCTGGGCAACGATTGCGGAACCCTTGGCTGTTATAGCCTCATTGTCTGTGGCAATGATGATATCCGCCGCATCCCTCAGATCTCCGGACATCCTTACGGGAGCCTTCACTCCGAGGAATCTCGCGTCCGTCATGCTGAGCTCTACCTGGGTCTCCTTTCTGGCAGGTCCGAGTATAGCTACGTTTCTGTAGATATTCTTAGGTCCTATGAGGGTTACCCTTTCCTTGCATGCAAACTGGCCCACCTGGGTAAGTTTCTTCACAGGTGTGAGCTTGTATCCCTTTCCGAAGAGCGTCTCTATATCCTCTTCAGTGAGATGCACGTGTCTCGCGGAGGCTTCCACCAGTATCTCGACGTCCTGCTCATTCACGGGGCAGGTCACAGTCTTGATTACCGGAGTCTCAGGCTGAACTTCCTTAACAGCCTTACCCTGATATTCGGATACTACGTTGTTTATTATCTGTCTTACCAGATCTTCGTTGATCTTTCCCATTTTCAGCCTTCACCTCCTTCCGCCAGAACTTCAAGGTACATAATGTAGAGCGCGCTTGAAAGACGGTTGAGCGCTCTCAGGATATCCTTGCGTTCCACAGGTCCTGTTCCATCCGCAAAAGCATTTATAGCGGCCAGTTCCACTTCTCTGGACATGGCTCTCAGAAGATTGAGTTCCACCGCAAGTTTTCCCATGGTGTAGCTGGGAGCTATATGTCCTACTCCGAAATACTGAGCCGGATGCTGAGACACGTATCTCAGTTCCTTCTCATTCAGGCCGATCAGGGTGAGCCCATCGTCCAGCTCGGTTTCCATGAGTTCGGCAACCAGTATCTTTCTGGCGTAGTCATTGACTTCGCCCAGCATGTTCACCATGTTGCGCTGCCCGAGTTCCTCAGCCAGGATCTGTACCTCCAGGGTCTTTGCCTGGAAGGTGTCGATCTTACCTCTTAAGATGATCCTGGGATGATTCTTAAGGACGAGCTTAGTACCGTTAAGGTGAGTCATATGCTCGGGCTTGGCGGGCTTAGGCTGCGCGTCCTTGCTTATTATCCTGATGCCTTTTGCTTCAGCGTAATCTCTTGCTTCCTGACTGATAAACATAGTGAAATCTTCGCGGAATTCCTTTACGATCTGATCCCGCGTAGCATTTTCTATATCCTGTGCTTTTATGATACGCATCAGTCATTCTCCTTTAAGTAAATATTCATTCTTTCCCTGTTCCTTTACAGTACCGGGGAAATCATCTTTCTTAAAGATAAGATTACTTATCAGTTGTGTCTAATGTAGGAAGGATGTATTCAACTTCGTTGTGAGGACGAGGAATTACGTGAACGGAAAGGAGTTCGCCTACTCTGTCAGCTGCTGCTCCGCCTGCTTCTGTAGCTGCCTTGACTGCACCTACGTCTCCTCTTACCATAACGGTTACGAGTCCGCCGCCTACGTGTACCTTACCGATGAGTCTTACGTTAGCTGCTTTTACCATAGCATCTGCTGCTTCGATGGATCCTACGAGACCCCTGGTTTCTACCATTCCTAATGCTTCCTTGATCTGTGCCATTTTAGTTTCTCCTTTACTGGTTTCGCCGATTTCTTCGGTTTTCTCGATTTCAGTTTCAATTACTTCTTCTTTGATTTCTGCTTTTACTGTTTCCTGCTTTTTTGCTGCAGGTTTTTTTGCGGTCTTTGCCGCAGGCTTCTTAGTCTTCTTTGCCGCGGACTTTTCGACCATATCCATTACCTCGGGAGAGGTATTAGGTATAACTGCCATTGCTCTCCCTCCCGTTTATTTGTCGGTGGTGTCTAATGTAGGAAGGATGTACTCAACTTCATCATGAGGACGAGGAATTACGTGAACGGAAAGGAGTTCTCCTACTCTGTCAGCTGCTGCTCCGCCTGCTTCTGTAGCTGCCTTTACAGCGCCTACGTCTCCTCTTACCATAACGGTTACGAGTCCGCCGCCTACGTGTACCTTTCCGATAAGTCTTACGTTAGCTGCTTTTACCATAGCATCGGCTGCTTCTATGGATCCTACGAGTCCTTTAGTTTCAACCATTCCCAATGCTTCTTTGATCTGTGCCATTTTGATTATCTCCTTTTCAAAAATCTTCTCTTATCAATCTTTTGAACTGTATTATCTATTAGTAAATATTTTTTATAAACTGTTTTATCTGTTGGCTAAGATTTCTCTCAGCACTTCCTTGGTTATAGCTTCGATCTGTGTCTGTGTGATCTCGCCGTCAGATGAGAGCTTCTGTTCCGGTCTGTCGTCGCGTCTGGGAGCCTTGTAAGATGAATCGCTGTAATTTCCGTAGTTTCCTGTGGTAGGTGTCACGGAAGCGCTTGATGTCACCTGTTGAGCCTCTCTTCTGAGATCTGCAAGTTCCATGGTGCCGTAAGCAACTCTTCTGATATTCATAAGGTTGAGAGGTCCGATGTTATCGGATGAAGCGGAGCCTCCGACAGCGCCGCAGCCAAGAGTCAGTGCCGGCTGCAGTCCGGTGAGTGCTCCTACTCCGCCGAGAGATGCCGCAACGTTTACCAGGACTCTGGATACCGGCTTTCTTAAACCGAACTGCTTGATGATCTCCTCGTCATTGGCCTTGACGGCGGCCATATTGGCGTCGAT
>CACZGZ010000125.1 GCA_902780845.1 uncultured Eubacteriales bacterium | reverse complement strand
AGTAGCCCCAGGCTACGTTGAATCCGATATATTCGCCGAATCCCACTCTGCCGTAGGCAGCAAGTCCGGAAGTGAGTTCCTTCTTAACTACTGAGAGCTTGAAGAAGGCCATGCAGAGTCCGAACATACCGATTCCGCATACCAGCCAGCCGAGAAGTGTACCGGCTGTGGAGGCTCCGCTTGCAGCGAAGTCGCCAGATAAACTGAAGACTCCGGAAGCAAGGGTAACTCCGACGGCGAACATCATAAGGGGAAATACGCCCAGAGTCCTTTGATTCTGATTGTTATTATTATCCATGTTTATTCCTCCGATAATAACGTAAAACTGAAGTAATAAGTTGAATTGATAAAACTGATGTGATAATTGAAATAAACTGATATCTGATTAATGGCGGTCCGTATACCCCTTATGATTTTGTTCTTTTTTTAGAATCTGAGTGACAGGCAGCTGAGTCCTCCGTCGAGCTTTCTGTACTCTGATGTGTCTACAACGAGAGTCTTGTATCCGAGATCCTGAACAGCCTTGAGAACTGTGGGATAACCTTCAGGTACGATAACTGTGTCATTTACCCAAATGCAGTTAGCAGCGTAAGCTTCTTCCTCGGTAATGATGATCCTGTTGTAGTCCTTGAAGTCCGGCTTGTCTACGAATTCTCCGCAAACCAGCATGTTGTTATCCTCGAGATAGTTAACGCCGGTCTTGAGGTGAAGAACTTCCTCAAGGGGAACTTCAGAGCAGGTCATTCCGTACTTGGCAAGTATCTCTGTGAGCTGACGGATACCTTCCTCATTTGTTCTTGCGGAACGTCCTACAAAGAACTGATCTCCGCACATCATTACGTCGCCGCCTTCAAGAGTTCCGGGAGCCTTGATGTATTCGATCTTATCCTCAGGGAAGAACTGGCGGATAGCACCGATGATCTCGTCCTTCTCACCGTTTCTGGATTCTGCACCGGGATTGGTGATGATGGCACAGGCCTTGGTGATGAGGGCAGGGTCCTCAACGAAGCAGGAGTCGGGATATCTCTCGTCCTTGGGAAGGATGGTGATATCTACGTCACATCTTGAAAGGGCGGAGATGTAGTCATCGTGCTCCTCAAGTGCTCTCTCATAGTCGGGCTTGCCGGGGTAAAGTCCGGAAGTGATACCTTCTACCATAGCTCTGCAGGGGCGTCTGACGATAACATGATTGAACTTTTTCATAAAAAACCTCCTGAATTGATTTAACGTGATAAAACTTGACTATAATTACTAACTATATTATATTTTAAATTAAGTATGAAGTAAAATGAGATATACGCATATTTTTGATGATATTTTGTCATAGATATATGATCGGAGTTATACATGAATATTTTGCAGTATGAGGCACTCGTAAAAACTCTGGAATATGGAACACTTTCAAGAGCAGCGGAAGAGATGGGATATACTCAGTCGGGACTGAGCAGGATGATAAACGGTCTGGAGGAGCAGCTGAATATCACGCTTCTTGAAAGAGACAGGGCAGGTGTAAGGCTGACCCCCGAGGGTGAGGTAGTCATGCCGTATATAATGGATGTGCTCAACGCCCAGAAGAGCCTTGAAGAAGTTGTAGGACAGATAAACGGCCAGCAGATGGGACTGATAAGGATCGGAACCTTCAACAGCGCGTCTTCCCAGTGGCTTCCCGGCATGATCAGGGAGTTCACGGAAGAGCATCCTGATGTCAGGTTCGAACTGGTACACGGAACGGATGAAGAAACTTCGACCCTAACAGAGAGCGGCAGGCTGGATCTGACCTTCACGGATTATCCCACAAAATACGATCTTCAGGAGGACTTTCTTCTGAGCGACCCGATCGTGTGCATCTTCGCATCCGACGATCCGTATGCCGGAAGAAAGAGCATAAAACTTGAGGAACTAAAGGGTCTTCCGTACGTGGCGCTGAACGAGGGCGTGGACGATGAGATAACCAGGATACTCTCGGTGAACAAGATAGAACTGAACGCCAGATTCGTAGAGAGCGACGACCATGCGGTGGTTGCCATGGTGGAGCAGGGGCTGGGGACCAGCCTCATGTCCGAGATGATGCTTCAGGGGTTCAAGGAAAACGTCACACAGGTCCCTCTGAATCCGCCGGCATACAGAAAACTGGGTATCGCATGCAGGGATAAGGATAAGCTGTCACTGGCTGCTTCAGCCTTTATGGAGCACGTAAAAAGGTGGGTGGCGGCACGTTATCCGGAGGAAAGACAGGTGCCTCTTGGCTGATCTCTTTAAATGTTTAATTTTAGGCAAAAAAGCCCTTGACATTTCTTAGGTCAGTAGAGTATAATATCAAATGTCGCTGGGAACGGCGACCGTATTCCGGAGTAGCTCAATGGCGGAGCAGGCGGCTGTTAACCGCAAGGTTGTGAGTTCGAGTCTCACCCCCGGAGCCAATCTCACCATTCCGCAAGCTGCTATATGCAGCCTGCGGGATTTTTTGCCGGAGTGGCGGAATTGGCAGACGCACGGGACTTAAAATCCCGCGATCCTTACCGATCGTACCGGTTCGACCCCGGTCTCCGGCACCAATTAAATTCCTTTTTCCCGGTTCGCCTTATGGCGGCCGATCATATGACATCGCGGGGTAGAGCAAATGGTAGCTCGTCGGGCTCATAACCCGGAGGTTGGAGGTTCAAGTCCTCCCTCCGCAACCAGACTCGAAGATCTTCACAATTCTGTGAAGATCTTTTGTTTATCACGGAACATATACTGTATAGTAAGATTGAAAAAGTCTTGTTCAATAGATCTTACCACTCACTATACGTTCAATCACATGAACGGTGGGATGAGTGGTGGGATGGAAAAGGCCTGAGGGAGGACTCGAAGTTCTCATCCCCATTTATTGGTGGTTTTACCCTGGGGAGGACCCGAAGTTTCCAGGCCTGGATAGAATCATACATTATCATCTTCATTATATCCATTTTAATGAAACATGGAATCATGCGTTTACGCCCGATTCGCATTATTGCGGACCGGGCTTTTTTTATATACTGAAACCGATACAGGAGGAAGCCATATGAAAAAAGAAATAGAAGAAAAACCTAAACTTACAGTATCCCGTAATGTATCAGCTGAGGAACTGCTTTCATTTCTTGTGGAGAGCGGACAGCTGGATCTTGAAAGCGCTGAAGATGAACTGTGGACCAATGAAATGAACAGTATACTTGAGAAACATAAATATGCGATATATGTGGATTCGCATGGCTACTGGTGTACATATGCTCCTGATCCTACTAAGAGAGAGAACAGGAGAAAGTTCAGAAAAAGATCTCCGGAGGAACTGAATATTGCCTTATATGAGTACTATACAGGAATACTCAGTAAAAGGAGATACAGATCTGTGACTATTGAA
>CACZGZ010000124.1 GCA_902780845.1 uncultured Eubacteriales bacterium | reverse complement strand
AGTATTCAACGCGTTAGGTCTTGTACCGGACGCCGAATATCAATATCAAGCAAAGAAACAGGCTGCAGTTCGCAGCCTGTTTCAGTTTATAAGTATGTTTTTTTATTCTTCTATTTCTTCTACGTCCCCGATGATCTCTATCCCTATGTCCACGTTCACCTTGTCCTTCATGGCGTCAGCGGCGCGGCCGATAAAGTGACCGTACTTGAATTCGCCTATGGATACCGTGAGATCAGACTTTACGAAGAGGCTTCCCTCTCCTGTGTCTCCGTTAAGTCCGCTGTTTATATCGGCGGACACCACGAAGGTTCCCTTCTCACCTGCCTCGTTTATGGAGCGTATGAATGACGCCATCGGTTCTCTCACGTCTCCCGAGAAACCGGTGCCGAGAAGGCAGTCCAGGATCGTGCCGTATTCCGAGAGGTCCATACCCGGCTCATAGACTTTAGCCGGTATTTCGGATTCTGCGCAGTCATCGAAATAGTACTTTCCGTCCTCCGAGAATTTCTCATCCAGAAGTATTATATCCACGGGTATCCCTCTCCCGTTGAGAAGCCCGGCCACCACGTAGCCGTCTCCCGCGTTGTTTCCCTTACCTGCCGCGATAGCAACGGGGTTCTTCCAGCCCGTTCTGTTCTCAGCGCAGCCGTAAGGACAGCTGAGGTACCATCTTCTGCAGGAGCCCATGCCTGAAGCTTCTATCATCTCCTCGCAGACGTCTCTTCCGTCCGCTGCCTTTTCGCACTTTTCCTGCCCGTACTTGTCAACGATCTCGAAGATGCCGCGGCCCGCTCTGTACATCAGTTCCTTCGAGGGAACCAGATTCTCTATCGTGTACGCGTCCGACTGACGCATCGTCTCCACAGAAACTACTCTTGCCATGCTGCCTCCTATCCTCTCAGTCCCGATCCAACCAGGACGCCTATTTTAAAAACAGATATCAGAAACATGATCAAGATCATGGTGATCCCGAATCCGAACAGGATCCCGGTGATCAGCCTTCTCCAATTGGTGCTCTCGTATTCGGTGAGCCCCTGTATCAGCCCGTCCGCTGCCATGGGCACCATCATCACCGCCATGAGCCAGTAAGACGGTCTGAGGAACCATACCGCGATCAGTGCTGCCAGGATCCCTATCAGTTCGCCCTCACACCTTGCGCAGACCGGCATCTGATATCCCTTAACAAAAAACGAGCGTTCCGGTCTCTGATGGCAGCCGCAAAAAATCGGCAGCCACTTATACATAAACCTGATCTGTTTTTCAAATCTAACGCCCGTCGGATAATTCATAATTAAAATCGGGCGGCACTGAGGCCGCCGCTTATCAAAGATTCAAAGTATTGACTATAGCAGAAGTATTCTGGCTGAGATAGTCTTCCAGTTCGCTGATGTCCAGATCTCCGCTGTAAACTCCTTCAGCGATGCCAAGCGCACCCAGGCCGATGCCCAGTGCAAACAGCAGCAGAATGGTGATGAAACAAAGCACCACGCCGATGATGGCACCGATACCCACAGCCTTGGCCGATCTCGGTTTCTCATCCTTCCATACCAGGAAGAGAATGAGGCCTATCAAAGGAAAACAGCATCCCAGGAGTCCCCAGCCCTTGGATCCGCTGTCAGCTGACGGCTGGTAATTCGGACCGCTATACTGATATGTCTGGTTCGAAGCGCTGCTGTTGTCAGAATATGCATATGTCTGAGGTCCGTTGTTGGGAGCTCCCTTAGGTGCAGTTTTATCTACAGGGGTCCCGCAGTCAGGACATACTCTGTCATTCTCGTTCAACTCTGTTCCGCAGTTTTTGCAATACATACTAACCTCCAATATACCCATTATTATCCAGAACTGTAACCGACAATATAATTATATATCCTGAGTAAATTTTATTCAACAATCAAAGTATGCCTGAGATCGCATTTTTTAACGTCCCGATGTCATCTATCCTGTTGACTTCGTTCCTGAAGGAAGCCGCTCCCGGTCTGCCCTTCAGGTACCAGCCTACGTGCTTTCTCATCTCAAGAACCGCAATATGTTCTCCCTTTAATTCCGCCGTATCACTTAAGTGCCTCAGCATCACTTCCCTGAGTTCCTCTGAAGAAGGCGCTCCTTCGTGCGATGCATCGAAGATCCATGGATTTCCCAGAGCTCCGCGTCCGATCATCACCAGGTCGCAGCCTGTCTCTTCCATCATCCTGAAGCCTTCTTTTCTTGATGTAACGTCTCCGTTTCCGATGACCGGTATCTTCACGGCTTTTTTCACCTTGGCTATCACGGACCAGTCGGCCTTCCCGGAATAGTACTGCTCTCTCGTCCTTCCGTGAACCGCCACCGCGGACGCTCCCGCGGATTCACAGGCCGAGGCCACTTCGGCGGCATTTATATGGCCGCTGTCCCAGCCGGCCCTTATCTTGACTGTCACAGGCTTGGACGTGTTCTTTACGCAGGCCTGAACGAGGTCGAAGCAAAGATCGGGGTCCTTCATAAGATACGAACCTTCGAAGTTCTTCACCACCTTCGGCACAGGGCATCCCATGTTTATATCAAGAAAGGCGTTATCGTAACCGTCCAGTTCTCTTGCGGCAAACGCCATGATATCAGGCTCATGCCCGAAGATCTGGTAGCCCACCGGCCCTTCTCCCGGAAGTATCTCGAGAAGCTTTCCGGTCTTTTTGTCCCCATAGAACAATCCCTTCGAGGAGACCATCTCCGAGCAGGCCATGGCCGCCCCCATTTGAAAGCATATACGACGAAAAGCGCCGTCTGTTATTCCAGCAAGCGGCGCTAATACAAATCTGTCTTTTATTTCAAAATTACCTATTGTTACCATTTTCCATCCTTCTTAAGGCAAGAGCAACGGTAAGGCCGGGGATCACGCGGTTTCCTGTGATCTCAGCTCCGAGGATCTCATTTATCTTCTTGAGCCTGTACTGCACGGTATTCGTGTGGACCTCGAGGAAATCGGAGGTCTTGGCAGAGTTCATACCCGCATCGAGCACGAAGGTCTCAAGTGTCTCGAGAAGCTGCTTGGCCTTGTTGGATCCTTCCTTTCTGAAGGGCTCCATGAGATCCATGTAGTTCTTCTTAAGCTGACCGCCTGTTATCTGGATGTAGATACAATTGGATACCAGTACCAGCTCATATTTTGAGAACACTCTCTTGTAGGGGAAGATATTTTCAACAAAGGAACTGGTCTCGTTGATGAGTCTGAGGCCATCGCCTGCTCCTTCGATGCCGTCCACTCCTGTAACGTGGAAGATACGGACCTTCTTGTCCTCCTTGATTCTGTCAAAGAGAGCTATGCACTCCTCTATGTAATTTACGTCATTCTTCTCCTGTGAAGGGGTCTGCTTAAGGATGAGCCCGTAGCTGCCGCTGTCTTCGACCACCTTGATCATGCGGATGTCGCCCTTCTCCTCAGCTTCCTGATAGGCTTCCTC
>CACZGZ010000123.1 GCA_902780845.1 uncultured Eubacteriales bacterium | reverse complement strand
ATGTGAAAGGTATGATGAAGAACAAAAGACTTGCAAAGTCCATCGGAGACGTGTCATGGGGAGAGTTCTACCGTATGCTGGAATACAAGATGGCAGACCATGGAGGGAAAATGGTCAAGGTACCGAGGACGTTTCCGTCAAGCCAGCAGTGTTCGTGCTGCGGAAAGAAGGAACCGAAGGTAAAGGACCTTTCAGTGAGAAGATGGAAATGTGCCTCATGCGGGACGATACATGACAGAGATATCAATGCAGCGATAAATATACTTAAGAAAGGAAAAGAGATCCTGGCATCATAGAGAAGCCGGGATCCCGAAAAGTACCGTGGGTCGCACGGGAATTAAAGCCTGTGGAGAGAATGTGAGACGGAGTCCCTTAGGGGCACGCAGATCTCTGTGAAGCAGGAATCCCCCACTTCAAATTCGCGGAAGTGAATTAAGTGGTGGGAGCGTTCAAGGCGCCATCAAAGGTATTTATTTCAGACCTTGCAGGTGATATAATTAATTATCTTTTAACAAGGAATAAGCAAGAAATCCCCCATCTTCTTAAAGTGGTGGGAGCAGGTCACGGGAGGACTTGTATATGAAACTTTTGATATTTAACGGAAGCCCCAGAGAAGGGAATACTGTAGAAGCTCTTAAAGCGTTATATGAAGGGCTTGCAGATTATCCTGACATAGAAGTACAGGAGATAAAGGCGGCTGACGCTCATATTATCCCGTGCGAAGGCTGCGATGCCTGCATGAGGAGCGGAGACTGCATATTCGAAGATGATTCTATCGAGATAAACAAATTGGTAAAGGAAGCGGATTTTTTGCTCTTCGCAACGCCCGTATACTGGTGGGGAGTGACCGCGCAGCTGAAACTTGTCATGGATAAGTTCTACGCATGTCACGAAGAGTTCATGAAATGCCCTAAGAAGGTGGGGACCATTGTCATCGGCGAGGCAGGGCTGTATGACCCTCAGTACGAGATCATAGAGAAGCAGTTCTGGTGCATCTGTGATTATCTCGGATGGGATAAGGTATTCAGTAAATCATATTCCGCAAACAAGCCCACGGATCTTCACGAGCAGACCGAGTCCCTGGCTGAGATCAAAGGACTTGCTGAAATCATTCATGAGAGCAGATAGTTTATGGATCAGATCATAATACATGTGGATATGGACGCGTTCTACGCTTCTGTGGAGATAAGGGACAACCCGGAGCTAAAGGGAAAACCGCTTATCATTGGCTCACTTCCCACCGAAAGGGGAGTGGTGGCCACCGCGAGCTATGAAGCGAGAAAGTACGGTGTGCATTCCGGCATGAACATCAAGGAGGCGTACAGACTATGTCCGAAGGGCATATATATGCACCCGGATATGGAGAAGTATAAGTCCGTCTCGGGACAGCTCCATGAGATATGGAGGAGCTATGCCACGGAACTGGAAGCGGTGGCCTTCGATGAGGCATATCTTGACGTGAAAGAGAAAGCTAAAGATATTGAAGGAGCCAGGAGGATCGCACGTGAGATCAAGCAGCGCACGCTGGAAGAACTCAGACTTACGTGCTCTGTGGGGCTCGCATATTCCAAGACAGCAGCCAAGACCGCAAGCGAAGAGAAGAAGCCTGACGGATATTTCGAGATACTCACGCCGGAAGACTTCGTAAACCTCGTAATCGACCGGGACGTAAGAGCCCTGTACACTGTAGGCGCCATGACAGCTGAAAAGCTGTATTCCTATGGCATCCATACCGTAAGGGATATCATAGATAAGCAGGACATAGTCGTGAATATCCTTGGCAAGCAGGGAAGATGGATCTCTCAGCTTGCGAGGGGAATAGATAACAGGAAGGTCACGCCTTACAAACCGGAGGAGGCCAAATCCATCAGCCGGGAAGTGACCTTTCAGGAGGATGTAACGAATTTCGAACTCCTTAAGGATGTCCTGGTGCTCTTATCACTTTGCGTGAAGGGGAGGGCGGACAGATACGGCCTTCACGGTAACGGTGTCACTCTGAAGATCACGTACTCCGATATGAAGGGGATAACCAGGTCGAGGCTGGTACCTTATTGCGACACCGCAGAGAAGATATACAGGAATGCAGCGGAGCTTCTTGACGGGATCGAAAGAAGGCCGGTCAGGCTGGTAGGTGCCGGAGTATACAATCTTTCCAGAGAAGAGGATCAGCAGCTGTCCATGGAAGACCTGGCGGGCGGAGGCGATGAGACCGATATGGAGACGCTTCTGGAGAGGCTTGGCTTAAGATATGGGCTTGATTTTGCCGGGAATCTGGATAAGATATATAAAGCAGATACCCTTCACAGAACTGTGGAGTACATGAGAAAACATATTTAGATTTGAAAGACAAGAAAATACGGAGTATATTATAACTTCCCTGAGAGCCAGGATATCGGTAACGGCATCCACTTCATAAAAGCTAAAGGACATAAAAAGACACGGTCACCGACCGTGTCTTTTGTATTTATTGCTTATTCTGTGAACTTGATGGCGGTCCCATAAGCCAGGATCTCTGCAGCTCCCTGCATTACCATGGATGACCCGAACTTTATGCCTATTATGGCATCGGCTCCCATCGACTCAGCTTCGTCAACCATTCGCTTGGTCGCTATCTGACGGGCCTCGATGAGCATCTCGGTATATCCCGCTATCTCACCGCCGACCAGGGTCTTCATGCCTGCCATGAAATCTCTTCCTACGTTTTTTGTCTGAACTACCGTACCCTTTACGAGACCGAGCACTTCATATTCTTTTCCCGGGTAGTTATCAATACTTATCAGCTTCATCCAATTCTCCTCCCTTCAGTTCTTTCAGCCTTTGGCTAAGGGCTATCAATACACCTACTATAACGATACCGAACACTGCGATCATAAAGATCAGTATGCCTTTAGGCGCGGGATCTATTCCGTCTGCCCAGATGATCAGAGCTATAGCTGCGATCATAAAGATGACGACTGCTGCTGCAGCTATTATAGCGCCGCTTCTTCGTTTTTTAACGTCTGACCTGTTCACGTTCATGAACCTGACGCCTCCTTTCTCCATATCCCGGATCTTGCCGAGATATTTATCCGCATCCAGATTCTGAAGACCTGAAGCTTCATCGGAAAGCATGCTGCAGATGACCTTGGTATGTTCTATATTGCTGTGCGTTGCATCAAGTTCTCTGATGCGGTCACTCATGCATTTCTCAAGGCTCAGATCTCCCGAATTGAGTTTTCTGATGTTCTCGCAGGAAACACCCAGCTGACGCAGCAGCCTGATCTTCTTCAGCTGCTCTGCGTCTTCCAGAGAATATTCCCTGTATCCGTTCGAGGGATCCCGCTTCGGATCTATAAGACCCTGATCTTCATAGAAGCGGATGTTTTTGCTGGTGATACCCACCAGTTCTGCAACCTGATTGATCTTCATCTCGATTTCTCTCCCGATGCTTTTTCCTTGTTGGTTCAAGTTTAAGGCTTCCACAAGGTGGAAGGTCAAGGGGTTTTTAAAAATTTTCAAAAAAATTTTTTAATTAATCTGCCCTGTATGATATAATTATATATCAATA
>CACZGZ010000122.1 GCA_902780845.1 uncultured Eubacteriales bacterium | reverse complement strand
AGAGACATCTCATAAACCAGTTCCTCAATTATCCGGATGACTGTGCAGGATCTCTGATGACTCCTGAGTACATCAGTCTCAATAAGGATATGACCGTGGCCGAGGCCATGGCACACATAAAAAAAGAGGGGATGGACGCCGAGACCATATATACGTGCTACGTCAAGGATTTCGGACGCAAGCTCATAGGCATCGTATCCCTGTCAACGCTGGTCATCAGCGATGACAATGTCAAGATCCGCGACATAATGCATTCCGACTTCGTATACCTTAACGTGTACGATGATCAGGAGGAAGTAGCGGACGAGTTCAAGAAGTACGGCTTCCTGGCCATGCCTGTAGTGGATTCGGAACTCAGGCTCGTCGGTATCATCACCGTAGACGATATCATCGACGTTATCGAAGAAGAGAACACCGAGGATATCGAACGTATGGCCGGTATCGTTGACGTGACCGACACATCCGACAGCGATTATCTCGATATCAGCGTCTGGCAGCACGCGAAGAACAGACTGCCGTGGCTTCTGATACTGATGGTTGCATATATCTTCACCGGTATGATAGTAACTGCCTACGAAGGCAAGCTTTCAGAAGTCATCAGCCTCGTCGCATATATGCCCATGCTTATGGGAACCGGCGGAAATACCGGGTCTCAGGCATCGACACTTATCATAAGAGGTCTGGCGACAGGAGAAGTTGAACTCGATGACGCTATGAAAGTCCTTTGGAAGGAAGTAAGAGTCGGAGCTATAGTAGGTATTATTTTAAGCGCTTTTAATTTCTTAAGAGTTGTATTTATAGACGGGCAGAGCGTGATGATAGCTCTCACCATATGTTCTGCCATGATATTCATAGTTATTTTTGCCAAGATGCTGGGGTCCATGATACCCCTTATCGTAAAGAAGATCAACCTTGACCCTGCGTTGATCGCCAATCCGTTTATTTCATCTATTTCAGATGCTGTGGCCCTTACGATCTACTTTGCAATGGCAACGCTTATTCTGGGCCTCTGAGAGGTGACGATATGAAAGAAATAACTAAGGAACTCGTAAAGAACTTTATTCCCGAAAGGAAGGCCGAATCCCACAAGGGAGATTTTGGCAGAGTGCTCGTTATCGCAGGTTCAAAGACTATGACAGGAGCCTGTATCCTGGCGTGTGAGGCGGCTCTGAGGGCAGGGACGGGGCTTGTGTATGCTCTCGTTCCCGAGGACATCATGCCTCAGATCCAGGTAGCTGTGCCTGAAGTGGTCATCAAGGACAGAAAAGATGGTATCCCCGATGAGGACTATGACTGCATAGTCATCGGACCGGGGCTCAGTACTTCAGATGAAGCAAAGGAAATGGTGGACAAGGTGCTCGAGAAGGCTGACTGTCCTCTGGTGCTCGACGCGGACGCGCTGAATATCATCGCATACAACCACTGGCAGGACAGGGTAAAGGACAGGTGCCTTGAAGGCCTCGGAACAGTCATAACCCCGCATATGGGAGAAGCCGCCAGACTTCTTAAGGATGACACTGATTTCGATATGTCGAAAGCAGGACGCGAAGAAATACTCAATGAACTCTACTATATCACCGGGGCAACCGTGGTCCTCAAGGGACGCCGCACACTGGTAAGGCCTATGTTCGGCGGCTCCCTGGATCCTGTGTACGTCAACACCACAGGCAATCCGGGAATGGCGACTGCCGGTTCAGGAGACGTGCTTGCAGGCACCATTGCGGCGCTTTTAGGCCAGGGAGTGAGAAATGCCGTCATGACCGGCGTATATATCCACGGTCTGGCGGGCGACCTCATGACTGAAGAGGTCGGTGAATACAGCCTGATAGCCAGGGATATCCTCAAGGGTATACCCATGGCATTCAAAAATATTCTGGAGGAACAAAATGGATTATAAGCGATTTGAAGAGCTGGCCCGCAAAGTCAGGATCGACGTCATCAAAGAGGTCTTCAATGCGGGTTCAGGTCATCCGGGCGGATCCTTATCAGCAGCAGACATCGTTACAGCGCTTTACTTCAAGGAGATGAATATCGATCCCTCAGATCCGGAAATGGAAGACAGAGACAAACTCATTCTTTCCAAGGGTCATGCAGCACCTGTACAGTACGCTGCTCTGGCAGAGAGAGGTTTTTTTGACACAGCTGAACTAGCTACTTTGAGAAAACTCGGTTCCCGTCTTCAGGGACATGCCAAAATGGGTCTGGTTCCGGGCATCGAGATGTCCACGGGATCCCTTGGTCAGGGATTCAGCGTCTCCGTCGGTATGGCTCTTGCCAACAAGATGGATGGAAAGAAGGGCAGAGTATACGCTCTTCTGGGAGACGGAGAACTTCAGGAAGGACTGATCTGGGAGGCAGCGATGTCCGCAGGTCATTATCATCTTGATAACCTCTGCGCTATTGTGGACTGGAACGGACTTCAGATCGACGGAAAGAACGACGACGTAATGACTGTGAGACCTATCGATAAGAAATTCGAGGCTTTCGGTTTCAACGTAATATCCATCGACGGCCATGATTTCGGACAGATCTTCGACGCTTTCGATAAAGCCAGAGAGTGCAAGGGAAAGCCTACTGTCATAATCGCGTCCACGCATAAGGGACACGGCGTATCCTTTATGGAGGACCAGGCAGGCTGGCACGGAAAGGCACCGAACGAAGAACAGGCCAGACAGGCTGTGGAAGAACTGGGAGGTGAGTGGTAATGGCAGATAAGATGGCGACCCGTGAAGCTTACGGGAATACACTTAAGGAACTCGGAGCCAAGTATCCCAACCTTGTTGTAATGGATGCTGACCTTTCAGGTTCCACCAAGACTGCAGTTTTCGCAAAGGAATATCCTGAGAGATTCTTCAACATGGGTATCGCAGAGCAGAACATGTACGGCGCTGCAGCGGGACTTGCACTTTCAGGAAAGATCGTCTGCGCATCGACCTTTGCTATGTTCGCATCAGGAAGAGCCTTTGAGATAATCAGAAATTCCATCGGATATACGCATGCAAACGTCAAGGTATGCGCTACTCACGCAGGAATCACGGTCGGAGAAGACGGCGCATCGCACCAGACTTTCGAAGATATTGCTCTTATGAGGACCATCCCCGGAATGACGGTAGTCAATCCTTCCGACGGGGCATCAGCAGCTGAACTCTTAAGACAGGTGATCGCCATGGACGGACCTGCTTACGTAAGGCTGGGAAGAGCGGCTGTTCCTTTCTTCTACAGTGAAGAGACCGCTAAGGATATCAGACTCGGCAAGGGCAACACCTTAAGGGAAGGCAAGGATGTTACCATAATCGCCACGGGAATCATGGTTTCCGAAGCCATGATCGCAGCAGAAGAACTCGCAGTTGAGGGTATAGACTGCAGAGTGATCGATATGCATACCATCAAGCCTCTCGATGAGGAGATCATCGTGAAGGCTTCAAAAGAGACAGGAAAGATAGTTACGGCTGAAGAGCATTCAGTGATCGGCGGTTTGGGGTCCGCTGTGGCAGAGTGCGTATCCGTCAACGCTCCGTGCAGGGTCCTTATGGTGGGGCAGAAGGATACCTTCGGAGAATCCGGCAAGC
>CACZGZ010000121.1:1113-4740 GCA_902780845.1 uncultured Eubacteriales bacterium | reverse complement strand
CATAGAGTCAGCACCACCACCAGCAGACAGAGCCTGGAACGAACCGATCATACCAAGCACAGTACCGAACAGAGCGGTCAGAGTACCCAGAGATACGATAGTTGCAACCATTGGCATGTTCATCTGAAGAGTAGGCATCTCCAACTGTGTTGCCTCATCGTGAGCCTGCTGAATCTTAGCAGCCTTCTTCAGGTGGTCGTCAGTTTCAACAGACTGGTACATGTTGATAGAAGCCAAAACAACATTGGCTACAGAACCCTGCATCTTGTCGCAGAGAGCCTTAGCCTCGTCAAACTTCTGAGCCTTGATGGCAGCCTTTACCTAAGCGGTAAACTTAGACAGGTTCATCTTACCAGAAGCGGTCTTGATAGCGAAGAAACGCTCAATACCCAAGCAGATAACAGTAAACAAAAGGGTGAGGATCAAACCTACAACGAAACCTCCTTTATAAACGGTACCCAGCAGGTTTGCGGGATGGCCAGAACGATCGCCACCGATGAAGTTGTCAGGGTTACCCATCACAAAATACCAAACACTGTAACCAGCTACGCAGCAAATAGCGAGGATGATCCATGCTTCTTTAACACCTAAAAAGCCCGATTTCTTAGCTGGGGCTGCAGCTTTTGTTGTTGTTGCCATAAAATTAATTTTTTTAGTTATTATAAAAATGATAGTTTAATAAAATCCTTATTTGATGAATGATATTGACATCACGTCAACTTGTTCAGATTAGTTTATCACCACGCAAAGATAGCAAATTCAAACTTTCTACAAACCAAATTAATAACTTTTAACTTCTAATTTTGGTTTTTATTTCAATTTTGCCAGTACATCGCGTATTCGTCGCATTGCTTCAGTGATATTTTCATCACTGGTAGCATAACTCATTCGAAAACACTCTGCATCGCCAAACGCATCACCTCCAACGGTGGCTACATGACCTTTCTCTAAGAGGTACATAGCCAAATCTGTGGAGTTGTGGATGGTTGTCTCACCATCGCTTTTACCAAAGAAACTACTACACTTGGGAAATAGGTAGAATGCGCCTTCAGGTACACCGTACTTGATGCCTTCGATCTCGTTGAGAGCTTCAACGGATACGTTTCTTCTGTACTCGTATTCCTTCTTGATATCATCGAAGTATGAAGGATCGAGGTTGTAGAGAGCAGCTGATCCTACCTGATCAAGTGTAGGTACGCAAAGTCTTGCCTGGCAGATCTTCATGAGGTTCTTCATGAGATCTTCGTTCTTGGAAGCGATGGAACCGATACGTGCGCCGCAAGCTGAGAATCTCTTGGAAACGGAGTCAACGATGATAACGTTCTGAGCAGCTTCCTTGTAAGCGCCGAAGGTGGACATTGACTTTCCGTCGTAAACGAATTCTCTGTAAACTTCATCGCAGATCAGGTAAAGGTCGTTCTTTACTACGATGTCGATGATGAGATCCATTTCTTCCTTGGTGAGCACCTTTCCTGTAGGGTTGCCGGGGTTGATGATGGCGATAGCCTTGGTCTTGGGTGTGAGAACGCCTTCGATCTTTTCTCTTACAGCATACTGATATCCATCCTCAGCAGTTGTAGGGATGGCTACGATGTTTCCGCCTGCAGCCTTGATGAAAGTCTTGTAGTTTGTATAGAAAGGTTCAGCCATGATAACTTCATCGCCGGGATCGAGGATAGCTGTCATGATCATGCTGAGAGCTTCTGATCCGCCGTTGGTAATCAGGAGATCCTTCTTCTCGAAATCAAGGCCGATTCTCTTGTAGTATCCGACCAGTGCTTCCAGGAGTTCAGGAATACCCTGGGAATTAGCATAGGCAAGTACTTCCTGATCGAAGTTCTGAACTGCATCGAAGAATGCTCTGGGAGTCTTGATGTCGGGCTGGCCGATATTCAGTCCATAGACCTTCTTGCCTGCTGCTCTTGCCTGGTCGGCATAAGGAACGAATTTTCTGATGGGAGATAATTCCATCTCCTGGATTTTCTGTGAAAGCTTCATTTTTTGACTTCTCCTTTTTTCTTTAAAAATTTTAGCTTTTAATATCTATTTCTCCAACTCACTGTGTGAGTTTTCAACTATGTCTGAAATATCCTTGTCAGTAAGGCTCGTCTCTGATTCCGAAGCCTTTTTCATGTACAAAAGATATTCAATGTTGCCTTTGGCACCGGTGATGGGACTGAATGACAGTCCAAAAGGCGTCAAACCGGCGTTTTCAGCGTATTTTATCACATTTTGGATAACTTCCCTGTGAACGGACTTGTCGCGTACTATGCCGCCTTTTCCGACCTTTTCCCGACCTGCCTCAAACTGAGGCTTCACAAGGGATACTATCCTTCCCTCCTCCTTAAGAAGAGCGGATGCGACGGGAAGAACGAGGTTAAGGCTTATAAAGGATACATCGATGGATATAAAATCAAGTTTCTCAAAATTATCCGTATCAAGATCCCTTATATTGGTCTTTTCCATTACGATCACCCTGGGATCGATCCTTAAGCTGTAGGCCAGCTGGTTAGTTCCCACATCAAGGGCGTATACCTTTGACGCTCCGTTCTGAAGCATGCAGTCAGTGAATCCTCCGGTAGAAGACCCTATATCCATGCAGACGTTATCCTTAAGATCGAGTTCCCAGGTCTTTATGGATTTCTCGAGTTTAAGTCCCCCTCTGCTGACGTACGGACAGGTGTCTCCCTTAACGTGTATGTCGGAATCTTCGCTTACCATGGTCCCTGCCTTGTCATAGCGCTCCTGCCCTATGAAAACAAGTCCTGCCATTATAGCCCGTTTGGCCTTTTCACGTGATTCAAAATATCCCTTTTCTACCAAGAGTACGTCCAGTCTAACCTTCATCCGAAAAGACCGCCTCTCTTTTTGTCAGCTGAGATATGACCGATAATGGAATCGGCTATCTTTTCAGGTGAAAGGCCGTACATATCGGCGAGCTGATCAAAGGTTCCGTGTGTTACGAAGGTATCCGGCCAACCGTAGCGGATGACCTTGCAGTTCCTGTCCATAAGGCTCTTGGAAAGGCTGTCTCCGAATCCTCCTGTCACGATATTGTCCTCGATGGAAATAACGTACCTTGCTTTATCATCGTAAACGCTTATATCCAGAGGTTTAGCCTTGGAGACGTCCACAAGTCCGCATCTGTATCCTCTGTTCTCCAGTATCTTTCTGACTTCGCAGGCTGTATCGTACATCTTACCGAGAGTCCAGATGTCGATCTCCTTTCCGGAGAATACTCTTCTGGAACCCGCGGCGTTAAGATCGGTTGACATAACTTCGTTAACGGTAACCGCTTCTCCTCTTGGATATCTGATCGCCACAGGTCCGGTCTGTTCTGAAGCCCAGTCCATCATGTCCCTCAGTTCCTGAGCGTTCTTGGGAACCAGCACCGTCATTCCCGGCATGGTATTGAGATATGAGAGATCGAAGATGCCGTGATGTGTTTCACCGTCAGCACCTACCACTCCTGCCCTGTCGATCAGGAATACCACGTGAAGTCCCTGAAGGCAGATGTCCTCAAGAAGCTGGTCGTAAGCCCTCTGAAGGAAGGATGAATAGATGCAGACCATAGGTTTGAGTCCGGCCTTGGCAAGACCTGCAGCAAAGGTCACTCCGTGCTCCTCA
>CACZGZ010000121.1:0-1098 GCA_902780845.1 uncultured Eubacteriales bacterium | reverse complement strand
TGCAGCAAAGGTCACTCCGTGCTCCTCAGCTATCCCTACGTCAAAATATCTCTCGGGTATCTCTATGGAAATGTCCTTCAGTCCGGTCGCCTCTCCCATAGCCGCAGTAATGGCAACTATCTTATCGTCCCTCTTAGCCATCTCAAGGATGTGTTCTCCCATCACCTTTGAGAAGCTTGGATTGGCGCTCTTTTTTCTGACCTCTCCGGTCTCAGGATCGAAGGGCCCGATACCATGGAACTTTCTCGGATATTTCTCTGCTATTGAGTAGCCCTTTCCTTTCTTGGTAAGACAGTGTATCACGACAGGCTCGTCAAGGGATCTGGCCTTGTTGAGGGCGTCTATGATCTCGCCGATATCGTGACCGTCAATGGGTCCAAGATATGTCATTCCGAGGTTCTCAAAGAATACTCCAGGATTGTTCATGATGGTATACTTCAGGTCATTCTTGAAGTTTGCAAGACCCTGCGCTATACCGTGTCCTGCCTTGGATCCGTCGATCTTGTCCTTGACGAATTTTTTTGCGCTCCTGTATCCCTGGGACGTACGGATGGAACCCAGATACTTGGATATGCCTCCTACGTTCTTGGATATAGACATGCCGTTATCGTTAAGGATCACGATAACCTTGTTCTTTTTGAAACCAAGGTTATCCATGGCTTCATATGCCATTCCTCCGGTAAGGGATCCGTCGCCTATGACCGCTATGACCTCATTGTCCTCTCCCTTGATGTCTCTGGCTGCAGCCATGCCGCAGGCAAGAGAAAGAGATGTGGTGGAATGACCTGTATCAAAGATGTCGTGCTCGGATTCCTTTGCTTTCGGAAAGCCGCTCATTCCTCCGAACTGACGGAGGGTATCGAAACCTTCTGCCCTTCCGGTAAGTATCTTATGTACGTAAGCCTGATGACCAACGTCCCAGATTATCTTATCCTTCGGGCTGTCGAATACCTTGTGAAGAGCTATGGACAGTTCAACCACTCCCAGGTTGGAAGCCATGTGTCCTCCGGTCACGGAAACCTTTTCAATAAGGAATTCCCTGATCTGAACTGCCAGAAGCTCCATCTCCTTTTCGGACATGTTCTTAAGATCTTCAGG
>CACZGZ010000120.1 GCA_902780845.1 uncultured Eubacteriales bacterium | reverse complement strand
AATCTGGACGATATCACCATGATCGACAAGGTCGATAAGGCGCTTGGAGGAAAATTCCCGAAGACCATGTGCTGCCGCTTCAATCCGGGCGGCGTATTCAAGGTTTCCAACGGCATCATGGACACTCCCGGCGAAGCAAAATACGGCATGACAGCTTCTGAAATATACAGGACAGTGCACGTAATCATGAAATAACAAGGGGTCAGGGAAATGGATTTTGGGAATATGAGGTTACAGGAGGGTATTTTTTTGGACCGGTCCGTCTTAAGGATAGGAGTTAAAGGCATATCGGAATGCGTCGGGGCGAGCTTTGTGGCGCATTATCTGGACCGCAGCCTGAATGACAGAGGAAAACTTAAGGTATTTGTTTCAAGACCCGACAGATATGCCGTTACGGACAACTCTTTCGAATATTATGAGCAGGATGTGATCGTCGGAGTGATAGACCCGCTTCCGTCGAGGCTTTTGGAAGGCGCTGAAGTGATAGAGGAACTTCTGAACTCGGGAACGCCTGTGATATGGCTTCTCAACAGGGACAATCCCGGAGTGAACAGGAGGCTGATGAAGAAGTATCTCTGCTTCACACCCGAATTCAGCCAGGAAGAGATCCCGAGAGAGATGTTATGCAGGGCTGAATACAATTGCGTCGAACTGGATGAACTATCCGGACTTGAAGGAATAGAAAAGCTCGCTGAACACATTAAAGTCATTTTTAAGGACCGGCTGTCAGAAGGCCGGTGAGGGTAAGATATTTGACTTCGTATATGGATTTTACGGAGCAGACTGATTAATAAAGATTTGTAGATTATGTGAATATTGTATTTTATACTTTATTTTTCATACTAAATATAGTACAATATTGTGTAGTATATCCACACGGGAGGCACAGCATTGATTAAATTTGATCACGTTACGAAACTGTATCGTCCGGGCGTAGGTCTGGAGGACGTAAACGTCAATATAGAAAAGGGAGAATTCGTTTTCCTCGTCGGTCCTTCCGGCGCAGGAAAATCCACATTCATAAAACTCATGTTAAAGGATCTCGATCCTGACAAGGGAGACATCACCGTCGGAGAGTATCACGTGAATAAACTTTCAAACAGGATGGTTCCCAAGTACAGAAGGAAGATCGGAACTGTATTCCAGGACTTCAAGCTGCTTCCTAAGAAGACGGCTTATGAGAATGTTGCTTTCGCAATGGAAGTGCTTCATAAGCCCGGCAGCATGATCAGGAAGCAGGTCCCCCAGATACTCAGCCTCGTCGGAATATCTGACAAGGCGGATAAGTATCCTCATGAACTTGCAGGAGGCGAGCAGCAGAGGGTAGCAATAGCTAGAGCTCTCGTCAACAGCCCTCAGGTGCTCATCGCGGATGAGCCTACGGGAAACCTTGACCCTGCTACAGCCTGGGGGATCATGGATCTTCTTGATCAGATCAATATGAGAGGAACTACAGTCCTCATGGTCACACACGCCAAGGAGATCGTAAACCGCATGGATAAGAGGATCATCGCGATCGACAAGGGCCGCGTGATCCATGACAGCAAGCAGTTTTATGAAGGACCTATGGGAGGTGATGAGGAATGATACGAAGCTTTTTATACAACATCAAGCAGGCCTTCGTTCAGATCTTCAGAAACAGGGGCATGAGCGTCGCTTCCATATTCTCCATACTGGCCATGCTTCTTATCCTGGGTCTGGTATTCATCATCGTGGTAAATATCAACCTCTTTACTGAGATAGTCAAGCAGGACTACGATCAGGTCGAAGTGTTCATCGTTGATGACGCTACTCAGGAACAGATACAGGAAGTAATGTCGAGTATCGAAAGACAGCCCGGCGTAGCTTCCGTGGAATACCGCAGTGAAGAGGATGCCTTAAGGATCATGAAGGAGCGCTGGGGCGAATCCGGATATCTGCTGGATTCCCTTGGTGAGAACCCGCTTCCGGCATCTATCATGATCAGCGTGGATTCTCTGGATAACGCGGGAAGCATCGCTTCCTATGCGGGAAAATTTGACATTATTGAAGACGTACAGTATTAGAAGGACACTGTGGATAAGCTGACACGCATCACGAACTTCCTTCAGATAGCCGGAATGATCATAATGGCATTCCTCGTTATAGTATCCGTGGTAGTCGTATCCAACACGATCAAGCTGACCGTAATGGCCAGAGAGGATGAGATACATATCATGAGATATGTGGGAGCCAATAACTGGTTCATCAGAGGACCGTTCATGGTGGAAGGTATAATAATCGGCCTCATAGCTTCTCTTATAGCAGGCGGGGTGATCGCTCTGATCTATAAGAAGCTCATAGACGCCATCGGCGATCAGATCTTCGCCATTGTATCCAGCCCGCTTATTTCTGTACAGTATATGACGGTAAATCTTTTGATAATATTTGTGGCTCTGGGATGTTCCATCGGGGCATGGGGAAGCATCGTTTCGATGAGAAAATATCTCAAAGCATAGTATTTTGGAGTCGGGGCATGAAAAACAAAAAGATCAACAAAGGAATATCAGCTCTTGTGATCCTCACTCTGGTCATGGCATTCGTTGCTTTTCCCACAGGGGGATATGACCTGGCTTATGCAGATACTCAGGATGAGATAGATCAGAAGCAGAACGAGTACGAGGATATCAAGGAGCAGCAGGAAGAAGTACAGGGCGAGCTGGCTGATGTAGCTGCCAAGATTGAAAGCGTTCAGGCGGAGATCGACGAGATCAATGCGGTAATAGCTGAGAAAGAAGCTGAGATAAGAGATACTGAGGCCAGGATCGAAGCCAAACAGGAAGAAATAAAGAAAAAAGAAGCTGAGATCCAGAAGAAGAAGGAAGAAATCAATGAACGCATAGATGGACTCAATGCCAGACTTACGGTAATGTACAAGAACGGATCAGTCGGTTTCATTGACGTTCTGATGGGTTCCAACAGCATTTCCGAGTTCGTATCAAACGTTGAGATGATCCAGAGGATCTATGAAAACGACGTTGATCTTCTGAAGAAACTTCAGGAAGAACAGAAAAAGTTAGAAGAGGATCAGAATAAGCTTCAGGAAGAGAAGCAGAATCTTCAGGCAATCAAAGATGAACTTAACGTTCAGAAGCAGGATCTGCAGTATCAGCAGGAACTCCAGAGAGAAAAGCAGGCTGAACTTGATTCCCAGAGACAGATACTGGAGGAAAAGGATGCCCAGCTTCAGGCTGACGCTGACGCTTTGAAGGCAAGGATCAAGGAACTGCAGGACTCACAGAGGGTATATGAGGGAGGAACCTTCACCTGGCCTTGTCCTTCATCGACCTATATTACAGATTCATTCGGATGGAGGATCCACCCGATATATGGTTACTGGAAATTGCATACCGGTACCGATATAGGCGCGTCCTACGGCGTTGATGTAGTTGCGGCAGCTGCAGGCAAGGTCATAATGGCCGACTGGTACGGCGGATACGGCAACTGCGTTATGATCGACCACGGCAGCGGTCTGGTCACGCTGTACGGACATCTCAGTGGATATAACTGCTATTACGGACAGGAAGTGTCGAGGGGCGAAGTCATTGCATTCGTGGGAAGCACGGGTAATTCCACAGGACCTCATCTGCACTTCGAAGTCCGTGTAAACGGCGACTATGTGGATCCTATGGGATACTTCTAATAAAG
>CACZGZ010000119.1 GCA_902780845.1 uncultured Eubacteriales bacterium | reverse complement strand
TGTTCTTTTTTGAGGCCCTTTTGGGTTTTGGAGAAACTTGTTCATGGCTTTCGCCGGGAACAGGTGGAAGACTGGCATTGTATTCGTCAACGATTTTCCCCATTATCTCGTTCAGGTGTTCCGGCGGGGCATTCCTCAATCTTGCCTGAGCCTCCGGTGATTCCATATATCTGTGAAATGCGCCGGTTGCCGAATCCGGATCCGGCGACACTGAGTGTTTCCAGTCTTGGGAATCCGTGTCTTCTTCCTGGATTTCCTCTTCAAGAATCGCAACCGCTTTTGGCTTTCCGTCGACATTCTCGATTAGATAGCCGGCGATTTTCGATTTGAGGTCGCGATATTCCCGCCATTTGATTTCGACCGCTTTACGCAGGTAATCATAAATGATCATCTGTCCGCCAAGTCTTAAGGCTGCCAGATTGGTATCCCCTGTTCCCTTGGGAACGTGGTTCAATACTGCTCTTTCCATAGCTTCCTGAGTAGCTACGTGGGTCAGCTCGTTCACAACTCCGCAGGAGATGATGTTAGCAGACATCTTGTTCTTGATGACATCCTTAGCTGAATTCAGGATGGGAAGGCTGTAAACCTTATGTTTAGCCTTGATCTCTTCAGGAACTTCGATATCGCTGTCAACAACGAAGATCGTGCTTTCCTTGACTGCATCCTTGAACTTATTCAGGGATTCCTGAGTAAGTGAGAGAAGCAGGTCGGGATATTTGATCTTTGTGTAGTGGATCCTGTCATCTGAAACGATGGTCTCAGCCTTGGAGGAACCTCCTCTGGCTTCAGGTCCGTAGGCCTGGCACTGTACTACCTGCTTACCGTCTTCGTAAGCTGCCTCAGCAAGGATGATGGTGCCCATGATGACACCCTGTCCGCCGGATCCTGTCATTCTGATCTCAGTTTTAGCCATTATTTGTTACCTCCGCATTTTTCAATGATCTTCATATACATGTCTGTATACTCTTCCTTAGATTCATCTCTTGAAAGTTCTCCGATAAGGATCTTGCCTTCAAGTTTCTCAGGAGGCAGCTTGGCTGCGACCTTGGCATCGATGCAGACATCTTTCTGCCAGTTCATCATTGCGATGGAATCGCCCTTCTTATTCTTACGTCCATAATATGTAGGACATACGGACATTCCTTCGATCAGGGAGAATCCGTGATGATTGATGGCGTCTTCGATAAGCTTTACTGCACCCTGAACGTGATAAGCTGTGCATCTTCCTGTGAAGGTAGCGCCTGCAGCCTCAGCAAGTTTAGGGATATCGAAGTTGTAGTCGATGTTTCCGTAAGGAGCTGTGGTTCCCTTTTCACCGTGAGGTGTTGTAGGAGAATACTGTCCTCCGGTCATGCCGTAGATGTTGTTATTGAAAACGATGGAAGTGATATCTATGTTTCTTCTGCATGCGTGGATGAGATGGTTTCCGCCGATAGCCGTGCAGTCTCCGTCTCCTGTGATACAGATAACGGTAAGTTCGGGATTAGCAAGCTTAACGCCTGTTGCGAATGCGAGAGCTCTTCCGTGTGTTGTATGAAGAGTGTTATAGTTCATGTATCCTGCAGCTCTGGATGAGCATCCGATACCGGAAACGATAACTACCTTATCCGGGTCAAGTCCGCAGTTTTCGATAGCCTGTGCAACATCTCTCATAAGGATGCCGTGTCCGCATCCGGGACACCAGATATGAGGGAGTCTGTTAACACGCATTGTTTTTTCTATAAGTTTGCTTGGCATATTAATACTCCTCCTCTATCTTCTTAAGAACTTCTTCGGGTGTGATGGTTGTTCCGTCGATCTTGCCCAGATGGATAACAGGTACTCTTCCCTCAACTATTCTCTGTACTTCGAGCACCATCTGTCCGTCGTTGTGTTCAGCAACGATTATCTGTCTTAAGTGCTTATTTGTTCTTATGATCTTGTTGAGTGCTTCTTCGGGGAAAGGCCATACTGTGATAGGTCTGAACATGCCGATCTTGAAGAAATCCTGCTGCTTGGCCATATCCATAGCTCCCTGGACTGCTCTTGCAGTTCCGCCGAAGCAAACGATCATAGTCTCACAATCGTCGCAGTCAACTTCTTCCCACTTCTGGATACGGTCTCTTCTCTTGGTGATCTTGTCTAAGAGACGTCTTTCCTGGGAATCTGTCTGCTGATTGTCGTTTGTCGGGAAACCGTCGAGGTCATGGAAAAGACCTGTAACGTTGAAGTGGTCTCCCTTTCCGAAAGGAGCGAATTCAGGAACGTAGTTTCCTTCCTGAACAGCATATGCCAGAGTACCGTTGAATTCTCTGTCGATCCTTCTGTTGGAAATTGTAAGTTCCTCAGGAGGGATCATTTCACATCCTTCTCTTAAATGTCCGATGATCTCGTCCATAAGGAAGATAACGGGTACTCTGAATCTCTCAGCCATGTTGAAAGCTCTTACAGTCTCTGTATAGCATTCCTGAACTGATGAGGGTGATATAACGATAACGGGATGGTCTCCGTGAGTACCCCACTTCGACTGCATCAGGTCTCCCTGTGAAGGCGATGTGGGAAGTCCTGTGGAAGGACCTTCACGCTGAACGTCTACGATAACGATGGGGATCTCTGCGATAGCAGCGTAACCGATGTTTTCCTGCTTAAGGGAGAATCCCGGACCGGATGTTGCTGTCATAGCCTTAAGACCGGCAACGGATGCTCCGAGAGCTGCAGCAATACCGCCGATCTCATCTTCCATCTGTATGAACTTGCCGCCTACCTGAGGAAGTCTGAGAGCAGAACGTTCTGCGATCTCGGTGGAAGGTGTGATAGGATATCCGGCATAGAATCTCATACCGGCGGCGATAGCACCTTCAACTACCGCTTCGTTTCCCTGTAATAATTGAAATCTTTTGTCTGACATTACTATTCCTCCTCAAGCCAAATTGCATAATCAGGACATCTGAGTTCGCAGAGTCCGCACTTGATGCAGTCATCGGGATTGTCGACGACCACCTTTTCCTTGGTGATCACCAGCACATCCTTGGGGCAGAAAGCTACGCAGATACCGCAGCCCTTGCACCACTTGGGGTTAGTAACCAGTTTTTTGTTTACAGCCATAATTCACCTCATTTTATCCACAACATTTTGTGTATCGAACGTGTTAAAAACCCGTTCAGTTTCAAATATAGCACTCCAGTTTTTTATTTCAATATGTTTTTGAATTTAGAACATTTTTAGTGCAAAAAGTTCATCTGGGTAAAGAAATGAACCGATAAAACAAAAAACTCAGCCATATTTCAGGCTGAGCAATAATTTTCACAATAATCTAAAATTTTTTTACAGCGGTGACTCGAAACCAACCGAAGATTTGGGATCGTTTATGTGACTGAATTCTTCCCTTATCTTCTCAAGATGTTCGGGTTCAGTCATGAGCTGGATAGCCGTAACGGTAAAGCCCTTGACGAAATCCAGGCAGTTGGCTACAGCCTGATCTGTACCGGTCCTCACTGCGAATTCAGGAGTATGAGGTTTATACACCGCATCTTCTCCCGGTGCAGAAAGACCTGTGATAGTCTGGATTGCAGGACAGCAGTAGCTCACGTCTCCAAGATCAGAGCTTCCGGCGATAGCTATACCGCCGGATCTCATGAACTTATGGCCGTAATACTTCTCCATATTGTCCACCATGAGGTCAGACAGATATCT
>CACZGZ010000118.1 GCA_902780845.1 uncultured Eubacteriales bacterium | reverse complement strand
GACGGTTTCGTCATCCTGCACGGCACCGACACCATGGCTTACACAGCCTCCGCCCTTTCCTTCATGCTGGAAGGCCTCGGCAAGCCCGTCGTAATGACCGGTTCCCAGATCCCCATGTGCGAGGTGAGATCCGACGGAAGGGACAACATCATAAACTCCCTTATGATAGCAGCCCAGGGAAAGGCAAACGAGGTAAGCATATATTTTGCAGGGAAACTGATAAGAGGAAACAGGGCCACCAAGACCTCTGCGGATGATCTCATCGCCTTTACATCTCCCAGCTATCCCGCCCTTGCAGAAGTCGGCATAGACATCAGATACAGCAGGAGAGCCCTGCAGCTTCCCGAACAGCCCGCAGCCTTCAGGATGAGGGAATTCAAGTCCGTTCCCATCGCGGTGCTCAAGATGTTCCCGGGAATGCGCTTCGATCTTCTGGAACCCATCATTACGAAAAAGATCCAGGGCGTCATCCTGGAAGCCTTTGGTTCCGGAAACATCCCCTCCCAGGACACCGCTCTCGTGAACAGCATCAGGCGCGCCAGCGAAGGCGGCACTCTGATCGCGGTATGCTCACAGTGCTATCAGGGAACTGCCAGGATCGGCACCTATGCAGCCTCATCCAAGCTCGGCGAGTTCGGAGCGGTGAGCTGTCTTGACATGACCACGGAAGCCGCCGTCGCCAAACTCTACTACCTCTTCAGTCAGGATATGGAGACCGACGCCTTAAAGCGCGCCATGGAGACCAACTTAAGGGGCGAAATGAGCATATAACGGACTTCGGTCCGTTTTTTTATAACGACTTAATAATTTCTTAAGTTTTTTGTTCACCCTTTCGTAAAATCCGGGGAATATAACTTTACTTGAGAAGGGGAAAGGAAGGAAACTCATGACACAGAATTCCAATTCAAACATAAACATACTGGTCGTGGATGACGACCGTGAGATCGCACAGGCCATCGAGATCTACCTTAGAAACGAGGGGTATAATGTTTTTAAGGCATATGACGGGCTGGAAGCGATAAACGTGGCCGAAAAGGAGGACCTGCATCTCATCATCATGGACATCATGATGCCGAAGCTCGACGGCATGCAGGCCACCATGAGGATCAGGGAGGAAAAAAACATCCCCATCATCATGCTTTCGGCCAAGTCCGAGGATTATGACAAGATCACCGGACTGAACGTGGGGGCTGATGACTATATCACCAAACCTTTCAATCCGCTGGAACTCATCGCCAGGGTGAAGTCCCAGATAAGGCGCTACACCAACCTGGGAAGCATCGCTTCCGAAAGCGCAAAGAACGTCTTTACCACCGGCGGCCTCATGATCGACGACAGCACCAAGCAGGTGACGGTGGATGGTGAAGAAGTGCAGCTCACTCCGACTGAATACGGCATCCTGAAGTTCCTGACGGAGAACGCAGGAAGGGTCTTCAGCATGGAGCAGATCTACGAGAAGGTCTGGGACGAGCCTGCATACAACCCGGAGAACACGGTAGCCGTCCACATCAGACGCATCCGTGAAAAGATCGAGATCGATCCCAAGAATCCCAGATACCTGAAGGTGGTCTGGGGCGTGGGATACAAAGTAGAGAAACATTGATGTTATTCTCCTATTTATAGTTATGGTATAGACTTTTTTTGCTGAAATTTCACTGTTAGTCGAAGAAAACATCATTTTTTTCTGGATAGTCATTAAATACTAGACTAATATGAGCCATTTTCTCTCTATTAGTTTAGAATTCATACAAAATGACGCTCAATATCCGCAAAATATAGACTAATACGCAAATTTCGTAAAAAAAAGTCTAATTACAGAAGTTGCAATCATTACAAGTAAACGAAAGGGTATTTTAAAGGGGAAAGGAAATGAAAGAGAAGAAAAATTTAAGTTCATTAAAACCTATAGCAGCGTTCCTGTGGGCGGCATGCCCGGCACTGGGCACAGCCTGCGGATACTTCGCATCAAAGGCTGCATCCTTTGCATCCATGCTGGACACATCCAATATCCAGCTGGATCCCAACATATCTGAGGAGGAGTATCCCTATCACTACGACGGTTTCTGGAACGTTGCCTTCGACAGTGAGCACATGCAGGCCGACCTCGTCGGTAAGTTCACCACAATGATGGTTATCTTCGGAGTTCTGGCGATAGCAGGAATCATCTGTCTTATGGTGATGACCGGAAGATTCTCCATGGACGAGAACGGCAAACCGGTGCTCAACTGGTTCGACAGGCTCTGGACAGAGATGCATCTGATCGTAGGCGGCCTTGCTGCAACAGGAGCCGTGGCCATATTCATACCTCTTTATGAAATGTGGCCGGCAATTGAGGGTCAGGGGTTCGAGCCAAACTATCCGGACGACTACTATTACCAGATGCCGAACCACGTGACCATATATCTCTGCCTCGCAGGCTGCTTCGCCTGCCTGCTGATCGCATTGTTCTGCCTGGTGACTCTGGTAAAGAAACTTAAGGCAGGCACCTTTATCAAGGGCTCCCTCCTCGGGATGCTTGCGATAAAGCTCGGGCACGGGATCCGGTACACATACCGCACCATAATGCGTTCAGGGAAACTCACCAGAAAATACGTTTTGATCGGTATCGGTATGGTGATCCTGGCCATGACCTGGGTAGGCGCCATAGTCGATCTGATCCTGATATTCATAATGGTTCCCAAGCTTGTTAAGAAATACAGCGGTATAAGGGAGGGAGTCAATGAAGTAAAATCCGGCAACCTCACCTACAAGATCCCCGTGGAAGCCGATGAAAAGGGTCCCGTAACCGACTTCGACAGCCTGGCTTCCGACATCAATGAGATCTCCCAGGCGACCAACGCTGCCGTACAGAACGAGCTTAAGAACCAGAGACTCAAGACCGACCTCATCTCAAACGTATCCCATGATCTGAAGACGCCTCTCACATCCATGATAACCTATGTGGATCTCCTCAAGACCGAAGGCCTTGATTCGGAGCACGCTCCCGAATACCTGGAGATCCTGGACGAGAAGACCAGACGTCTTAAGGGACTGACCGAGAATCTCTTTGAGGCAGCCAAGGCTTCATCCGGAAACATCCCATGTGAGATCACGGATATCGATATAACCGCCATAGTGAACCAGGCTCTGGCTGAGATGGAAGACCGCCTTTCCGAGCACGATCTCAACGTGATCGTGAAGAACGAGCTTTCAAGCCCCATGGTAAGGGCCGACGGACAGCTTCTCTGGAGAGTAATCGAGAATCTTCTTTCGAACGTTTCAAAGTACGCTCAGACCGGGAGCCGCGTTTACGTCAATCTTTCGGATTCCATAGGCAACCCCTCCGCCAGTAAGGGCCACGCCCTCCTTGAGGTGAAAAATATCTCGGCGGATCCTCTGAACATCCCGGCGGACGAACTGATGGAGAGATTTAAGCGCGGCGACGAATCCAGGAACACCGAGGGTTCCGGTCTCGGCCTCGCCATCGCAAAAGACCTCACCCGCCTGATGAACGGCGTATTCGAGATAACCATCGACGGCGACCTCTTCAAGGCCAGCGTGATGCTTGAAAAGGCCTGATAACATAACGATCAAAAACACTGCTTCATCCGAAGCAGTGTTTTATTATGTTTTTTCCCATAAGGGGGTTTTTTGTGCTATTATTAACAAAAGGTAATCTTTAACAAGGAGAAAC
>CACZGZ010000117.1 GCA_902780845.1 uncultured Eubacteriales bacterium | reverse complement strand
CTGGAATAGGATCAATATGTTTTTAGAAGAATTAAAAGATTTTCTTAAACCTGAGAGGGAAGAAAAAAAGGTCGAATATATAGAACTTATCTACGACCTTATTTTCGTTTACATTATCGGAAGGAACAGCTCACTTATCCATAATATGGAAGGCGGATTCATAGATCCGGATATAGTCCTTACATTTATTTTCTGTACTATGATCGCCATCCAGATATGGAACATCACCAATCTGTTTATAAACAGATACGGAAACAACGGCCTGATAGAACATATCCTCATACTCGGCAATATGTATCTTTTGTACTTCATGGCCGATGCGACCAAGCTCCACTGGCAGGATTCATACTTCAGATATAATATCGCATGGGGACTGATACTTCTCAATATAGCTCTGGCATATTTTTTGAAGTACAAAAAGATTTCAAGCATCAAACCGTGGGAAGTTTTCCAGATGAAAATGAGCATCACCATGGTCCTTATCATGGCGGCTATAGTGTTCATCTCGCTTCCGCTATACAGCCTTACCGGCATACCTTTTTCACCGGTCGCAATGTTGTTCGGCATAGTTTTCATGTTTGCAACCAAGGACATCCATGACCTCGTACCCGTGGACTTCGGTCATTTGAGCGAAAGGGTCATGCTGTATATCGTGTTTACCTTCGGAGAGATGATCATAGCTATCTCCGGATATTTTGAGGGAAAGTTCAGCTTCAATACTTTTTACTTCTCCCTGATGGGCTTCCTGATAGTTGTAGGACTCTTCCAGACATATGAGATATTCTACGATCATCTTCTGGACAGGGAACTCATAACTTCAGGCATGACGTATATGGCACTCCATATATTCATAATTTTTGCTCTAAGCTGTATCACGGCAGCTCTGGAATTCATGAGGGAAGAAGAGGTTGATCTCCTTCCGAAAATAATATTCCTTACAGCATCATTCGTGGTTTATTTCGTGTTCCTCTATCTTCTGGGGATATTCACGAAGAGGAAAGCAAGGCCTACGAAAAAATTTATCCTGCTGCAGATCATTTCACTGGCAGGCTTTGCGGCGCTGATGATCCTTTTCAGAGAGCATATGTATATAAACATTGCTTTTTCCGTACTCCTGGTATTCGGAAACCTGTATATCATCGCAATGGAGAAGAGGGAATACGTGAAAGCCTGCAAATGCACGGAAGCAAAAAACTGATAAAAACCAAATGGAACTTCCTGATATGAGATCATCATATCGGGAAGTTTTTTAATGATGTCATAGTTTTCGCAAATATTGAATTGAAACATCGTATATGGTAGAATAAAGTGATATATTTTGGGGTTGAATTCATATGATTAAAGAAACTAAATTACATTATCCTGAAAAAACCATGTTCCAGATGATCGAGAATATCGCAGGGCAGTATCCTGATGAGCCTGCTTACGAATTCTATGATATCAGGACAAGTTTCAGGGACTTTGTTGAAAAAGCAGAGGATGCGGCTAAGGCTTTTCGTGCAAATGGTATACATAAGGGTGACCGTGTAACCATCTGTATGCCGAACTGTCCGCAGGCTCTGAATGCATTTTATGGGCTTAACAGAATAGGTGCTGTTGCTGTGATGATCCATCCTCAGTCAGCACAGTCGGAGATCTCATTCTATCTGAATGATTCCCAGTCGAAGATGATCCTTGTACTGGATATGTTCTGTCAGAAAGTTGAGGACGCTCTTAAGGATGTAGATCATCCTGTAAAGGTCCTGGTAGCACGTATGCAGAACGAGCTTCCTCTTCATCTGAAAGCTCTGTATATAGCTAAAGAAGGGCGTAAATACCTCGGGTTACCGAACACAGATCACGCGGTACTCTGGAGCAAATTTTTAAGGACAGGCTGGACCGAAGAGCTTCTTCCTTCTGAATATGAGGAAGACAGGACTGCGGTCATACTTTATTCCGGCGGAACAACAGGAGTGCCTAAAGGAATAGAGCTTACTGATCTCAATTTCAATTCCTGCGCTATCCAGGCCAGAGACGCCATAGATGAAGAATTCAGGGTAGGCCTCAGCTGTCTTGGCTGCATGCCTATTTTCCACGGATTCGGACTGGGGATCAATATACATGCGATCATGATGCACGGTGTGTGCTGTATTTTGATGCCGACATTCAATTCAAAGTCTTACGCTGATATGCTTAAGAGGAAGAAACCCAACATTATAGCCGGCGTTCCGACTATTTTCGAAGCTCTTCTTCATCTTCCCGAACTGGACGGTTTTGATATGAGCTTCCTTATAGGCATGTTCAGCGGAGGTGACTCGCTCTCAGTTGAACTCAAGAACAAGATAGACAGATTCCTTGAGGAACACAATGCGGGGATACAGGTAAGAGAAGGCTACGGACTGACAGAATGTGTAACGGCAAGCTGCCTTACTCCGAAGAATACACATAAAGACGGAAGCATAGGTCTTCCTTTTAAGGATACTGTCTATGCCATTGTGAAGCCCGATACAGATGAGGTGCTTCCAAACGGTGAGGAAGGGGAGATCATCATGCGCGGGCCTTCTGTGATGAAGGGATATCTCAATAATGAATTTGAGAATCAGAAAGCATTGAGGCGTCTTCCGGACGGCAATATCTGGCTTTATACAGGTGACCTCGGTAAGATGGATGACGACGGTTATGTCTATTTCAGTCAGCGCATCAAGCGCATGATCATAACCAACGGATACAACGTTTATCCCTCACAGGTCGAAAATGCCATCGATGGCTGCGAGGAAGTCTCATACAGCTGCGTGATAGGGGTCAAAGATCCCCGCCGCATGCAAAGGATCCGTGCCTACGTGGTGCTTAAGGATGGGTATGAACCTACAGAAGAAACCAGAATGAGCATTATGGAGCAGCTTGCGGTGCACGTGGCAGCATATGCGCTTCCCAAAGAGCTCGTATTCAAGGATTCCATGCCGAAGACTCTTGTGGGCAAGGTCGCCTACAGGGTGCTTGAAAAAGAAGCTGAAGCGGAACTGTCAAATACTGATGGAAAGGAAAATGATAATCAATGAAGATCACATGGACTACAACGGCATCACTTTTGATCGAATCAAAGGGCTGCGTACTTGCATTTGATCCTTTTATGGAGATGCCTCTCGATAAACCTTATGATGAACCCGGACGTCCTGAACTGGCAGATTTATACAGAAAAGCTGACAGAGTATATATCAGCCACGGACATTTCGATCACATCTATCACTTCCAGAACATCTATAAAGGAACTGATACGCCGATTTACGGAACTGCAGCGCCTCTTGTTTCCCTTGAGAGGGACGGGCTGGATCCTGAACAGCTTCATCTCATAGAACCTGGATTTAAAGATACTTTCGGACCTTTCGGGATAAGCGTATTCCAGGGCAGGCACTGCAAGTTCGATCTTCCTATAGTAATAAAAACTCTTACGGACCGCAGGACTCTGACCAATCTGAAACGCTTAAGAGAGATCCAGGCGCTGAGAAAGCTCTATGAAGAAGAAGGGGAAATGCTGTTCTATGAGCTTACCTGTGAAGGAAAGCGCATCCAGATCATGGGATCCATGGGAATGGACCCCGAAACTGAATATCCTGAAGGAGCTGACCTTCTTATAATGGCTCTTCAGGGAAGGTCTGATCAGGATAAATACGCCATGCAGTTCGTTGAGAAACTCAAACCTAAAAAGATCATGCTGTATCATATAGACGACAGCTTTCCTCCCATGAGCGGGGACGTGGATACTTTGGGTTTCGAGGTA
>CACZGZ010000116.1 GCA_902780845.1 uncultured Eubacteriales bacterium | reverse complement strand
ATGCTGTATCCTGGAGGATGCAAGCACTTTGCATCCTTCCTCGTAATATGCCCTGCACACTTCGGGAAGACCGTTTACCACCTTGATCACTCCCGTCATCCTTATGCCCTTTTCTGCGCATTTTCTTACCAGATTCCGTATGTTTTCCCTGGCATGTCCGAGGTTGATCACAAGCTGCGGATACCTTTCCATTTTGTCCCTCCAAAAAACCTGACCCGGAGTCTGATCCGGGTCATAAAAATACTGTATTAAGCTCTGAAGCCTGCTTCTTTGAGAGCCTCTTCAGCCTTTGCTCCGTTGGCATCTGATACCAGTACCACCGGGCCCGTGCAGCCCATTCCGGTCTCGGCATAGATTCCCTTTGACCAAAGCATTTCCTTGGCGTCATCAAGGTCCATTACTTCAACTCCGAGTATGCCGTAAGGCACAGGTTCCTTATCGGGAGCCTTTACAGCTTCCCTGGGCGCATCCTTTTTAGAAGATGCCTTTATCTCATCAAGTACGGCCTCCAGTCCGGCATTCTTTGCAGCTTCAAATTCCTTTCCGGCGATCTCGATAACGTTGTTCTCTATGAGCTCGGCTGCATACTTGACCGCGTTTGCTATGACAGGAGCACCCGATGCGCGGGACACGATCATGATGACCTTGTCATATCCGTCGCCGATCCCCGGTCCATAGCCGTATCCGAGAGACTCGTAGCTTCCTCCTGTGGTATAGCTTGAGAATATCTTCATCATGAGATTTCCCGTCAGGGCATCCATTACCATGATATCGGAAGTTCCTTCAAGAAGGTCGTTTCCTCTCATGACGACTCCGCCGTCAGCTCTGGAGGATTCCTTGAAATTGATGGGATATCCGGCCTTTTTGAGCTTGAGGAGAGCCATTTCGGTCTGTCTCGCTCCGTCAATGTTAGCGATACCCACGGTGGGCTCTTCGATTCCGCATGCCTTGGCAGCTATTATTCCCTGGATGGTGTTTTTGACCATTCCGCAGACCCTGTCGGTGTCGGAGGTTCCGGTAGTGTTTGCTATGAACATTTCCCTTCCCATTCCGGGTGTTACCACTCTTCCTACTGTGGATACGCCTATGGGGAACGGATAGTGCATGGTCACAGCACCCTGGATCTCTCCGGATTCAAGCATGGCCTCCATCTTCTTATGAGCATCCTCTCCGTCTATGATGACGGTCTTTATGCCCTGTTTCTCTGCCAGACGGGCGCCTTCCTGAATATTATCCATGCCGTGCTCTGTTCCGGAAACTGCGATACCGATAACGGGTCTTTTGTTAAAACTGCCCGCTTCCATGGCATCCGCGATCTCAAGGAACTGCTCAGCTATGAGTTTTTTGATATTATCAGACATGACGGCCTCCTACTTCAGAAGAGATTCTGCGAATTCTCTCATGGACTCTGCAATAAGGGCTTTTACCTGCTCCTTGCTGATACCCTGACCTGCCTCTTCGGCTTTTCCGGGATTAGCCTCTACCACAAAGGATACTCCGTCGAAAAGATTGGTCATTCTTCCAAGGAACAGAGATCCCTTTCCTATGATCATTCCTCTCTGAGCCTTTCCTTCAAGAATCATGTCTCTTAAGGGTCCTACGAAGGGAACTCCGGAAGGGATATGTCCCTGTGTGGGAGCCCAGCCTATTAAGCCGTGTTCCTTAACGAATCCGGGGATATCCGTTCTGGCGATGTCTCCGCGCTTTACAGCGAGAGCTGCGATCATCTTGAAGTTAGCCTCAGGCACGTCTCCTGCTCCTGCAGGCTTGGTGATGTCGGGATTCTGAAGTTCGGGTGCGAACTTATCGACGTCCGTTACCTTAAGACCTGCTCTGTCCAAAGGATCGGTCACAAGGGACCCGATAACGTTCTGAGGAGCTGAACCTGTTCCTACGGTATGACGGCCCACGATGTCGTTTCTTATGATGGGATTTGCACCGTCATTCTCGCTTACGAGAACGGTAAATCCACCGATACAGTCCTCCAGGATGGGAAGACCTTTCTTTACGTGGTCCTTGCCGTTCATTCCAAGCTTGGCTGTGCAGCCGCCTGCCGTAACCAGAACGTTCCTGAATGTACCGGCCTTTACGAGGGATGCAGCGTCAAGAAGAGCATGTGTAGGTCCTGCGCAGAATCCTCTTACGTCAGATCCTGTCGCATTGTCCAGCCCTGCCATCTCTGCAGCAGCCTTTGCAAAGTTTCCGCCGCCTCTCTGGTTCATATCTCCGCAGGCTTCCTCGCAGCAGTCGATGACGTAATCGATGCTCAGAGGATCTATTCCTGCTGTCTTTATCAGGTTCAGTATAGCCTGGACCGAAGAAGCCTTGGTAACGATGTTTTCAAGCATGGTGTGAGCGGAAAGGTTGACGTCAACGTCATGTGCGCGCTTGACGCAGCCTACCAGTTCGAAGTTCTCATAGAGACCTTCTGCGTGCTCTTCGTTTACATACTTTTCAAGGGCTTCCTTATTCCACTCGTTTTTATCAAGAATGGCAAGCTGATCTTCCTTCAGCATTCCCCAGGCTGTAAGTTTACCCTTGACGGTCTGTGCAAATTCCTTTTCAAGGAGCACAAGATCGAACACGTCGCAGATCTGCATGAGTCCGTAGAACTCATCCTGAGGCATTATCTCGCCGTACTTGCCTTCCCTTTTAGCCTTCTCGGCTTTCTTGTCATAGTAAGGGAATTCCACAGCTCTGAGCTCGTCATTTGTAATGTTTCCGATGTATGCCTGATTCGGATAGTAAGCTACGCAGTCTTCATAGCTTCTGAGATGTGAAGGAAGTTCCTTAAGGTAATCCGAATCGGGATTTACGACCATCTCGGTGGTCTGGGTGGTGCCGTTATGGATGACCATGTCCGGCGTATGTGCGAGGACGTAGCTCGCTGCTTTAACTACAGAATAGTCTGCCATCTGATATCCTCTCTTATATCATTTCGTAGTACTTCTTGATCATTTCCTCAACGGCTTCCTTGGTGGCATCGTCCTTAACGAGCTCTTCCACCTTCTCGCCGTCCTTGTAGATTGCGATGACGGGAAGTCCCATTACCTTCTGTCCGATGGCTACTCTTCTTGCCTTGGAAGTGTTGAGAGCGGTGAATTTGATCTTGTCGCCGTATACTTCGCTGTATCCGTGTACATAAGGCATGAGAGCGGCGCAGGGAACGCAGCCGTCTCCGTAAAAATCAACAAGGGTATATCCCTCTGACTGTAATACTTCGGGTTCAAAAGTTGTCTTATCGAGTTCTAACATTTCATTTCCTCCTGTTTATCTTAAGCAAATCCTTTGATTTATTTACTGCAGTTCTTCTATATATTTTCCGGCCTGTACTGCGGCGATGGCGCCGTCTGCGCAGGCGGTAACTACCTGTCTTAATGACTTCTGTCTGATGTCTCCTGCTGCGAATACTCCGGGAACGTTCGTGTGCATATCAGCGTCTGTCAGGATGTATCCCTTTTCATCCATTTCAACGTGTCCCTTGAAGACATCGGTGGACGGCTTGAATCCGATGAATACGAAGATACCGAAGGTGCCGTCATCCTCGTCGGCTTCCACCGTTGTAAGTTCACCGGTCTTGACATTCTTAACCACCATGGACTCAACCAGCCCGTCGCCTCTGATCTCCTGTACGACGGAATCCCACATGAAGTCGATCTTAGGATTTGCGAAGGCCTTCTCCTGTATGGACTTGGCTGCTCTGAGCTCGTCTCTTCTGTGGATGATGGTGACCTTTCTGGCGAATTTGGTGAGGTACATGGCTTCTTCAACGGCAGCGTCTCCTCCGCCTACGACGTATACTTCAAAA
>CACZGZ010000115.1 GCA_902780845.1 uncultured Eubacteriales bacterium | reverse complement strand
TCAGGACTGTCAAAGAAGGTCCTTGCCACGTTTACAGAGGTCTCATATCTGGTGGCTCCGTAGACTCTGGTCGTCTCCAGGTTCTCGGTGCCCCTTGCAGGGATCGCCCTCGTCTCTACGTGAGTTCCGTCTCTCTTGCAGACTCTGGTCTCAGTGCCTTCTTCAGTAGCCGTCGCTCTCTTGGTAACTACCCATCTGTCCCAGTCATGTCCGAGGGCGGGAACGACTTCATATACTGTGTCTCCACAGATCTTACAGGTCTTCTTCCTTGATCCTTCTGTGTCGCAGGTGGCAGCTATCCTGTCTACCCAGTCACCGTAGGGATGGTCGATCTTGGGGATGGGATACTCGCTTCCGGCCTTCCTTACTCCGCATACGGAGCAGGTGACGTAGCCTATACCCTCTTCAATACAGGTAGGCTCCCTGTCCACTCCTTTTCCGGACCAGTTATGTCCTTCGACTGTAACTGTGTCTGAAGCAGATGTGCCCCTAACCGTAACTGTTATGGTAGCGGTTCCGGCATTGACTCCGGTTACCTTTCCTGCTGAAGTAACGGTGGCGATATTCGTGTTGGAGCTCGAATAGGTGAAATTTCCTAAGAGTCCTACATAAGCTGTTCCTGAGAAGTTCACGGTACCGGTCACCGTGCAATCCTTGGGGATCCCGATATGAACCTTGTCAGGCGCGTTAAGCCCCGTGACTGAGACCTTGTTGCTGGCCACTTCCAGTATCTGTGTGAACCTTCCGACAGAGCCGGTCTGGTCCTCGTTCAGGCCTGTCCTTGAGGTGAACTCAGCGGTGATTGCGCCCCATCCAGAAGTCGGTTTGAAGCCGCCTAGTGCGACGTATCTTTTGTTCGGGTCGATCAAAGCCCTGTAATGGCTTGTGTCTCCGCTGTCGAATTTCTCGCTGTACCAGCTCTCGATAGCGCCCATGATGCTTACCGATCCGCCGTAGTAGAGACACTCGTTCTCCGTGTACAGGCCGTTTCTCTTAAGAGACTCATAGTATGACCAGTTAGGTCTCGTGTGTGAATGGTAGAGAGCTCCCTCTGCCGCTCTGGTCTGCGCTATCCACTCGAGGTCGGATGACCATTTGAGAGGCACGTAGTCCGACATCGAAAGTCCGTAGACTCCCTCCGAGCAGGCTTCATAGCGAATCGCATTGATCCTCGCCAGGATCGTATCCTTCGACACATAAAGGAAATCACCGTCGTATGTGATGAGGGTGTTTCCGGAGGTCGCAGACGTGACGTCCGTGTTCCTCACAGCCCCCGCAGCAGATGCGGTGGTGACGCTCCCAAAGAACGCCGTCGTTACGATCATCGCTATTATCAAAATACTTGTTATAGTCTTTTTTATTAAACTCATAGTCCTCATTCCCGGAAGCCTGATACGGCACCTGCCGGCGCTTCCTTCTCCAATTACTGAATACTCCCCTGTGTTTATTCGCGGGGGAGTATCTTTTCATGTTCTTATATTATACAGTATTTTGACGATCTTTTAAAGTGAAGATTTCTTGATGGCGATTTGAGGGGGTATATGGTGAGGCTTTCTAAACAAAGTGTCCCTGAAAGCAGGTTTTTTGCTCCACAGGGACACATTTTTCAAATTAATATTTAGTTTTACAGGTGGCCTTCGACCTTTTCAGACATCTTAGTCAATTATTCACTAAAATAATCGACCTTTTATGATGGTCCTTCTCCACGGGTACCCTCGCTGTAACTTGCGGAGTGTCCCTGGAAGAAAGTTTTTATAGCTACAGGGACACAGTCCCTAAGCCCAGCGCAAAACATCCTCCGCTCATCAATTGCGATAGAGCGAGTGGTACTTAACGTTACTGATGATTTCATCTGAAAGCACGCCGGTGCCGCCAAATGCGAAGACTTTTTCAGGAACTATCCAATCAAGGTATTCTTCCTGAAGAGCTGTCAGTCTGTTTCCGCGTACCAGAACAAGCGGAGCTCTGAGATCAGCTGCAAGCACGCTTCCTGAAAGAGCGTCCGGATAATTGGTACCGCAGGCGAGGCAAATGCTGTTTCCGGTCAGGATATTCCTGAACGTTGCGTCTATAAGTATGCAAGTCTCATATCTGTCACTGCCGTAGATACGATCAACTCCTCCGTATCTTGAAAGAGCGTTTTCTGCATTTGTGCTTATGAGAGCAGGTCCTCCGATAATAACGCTGAAATCAATGCTTCCGCATGAATCCATGTACTGCTTAGTGGTATCGCGCAGGTTGCCGTTTCCCTCGATATAGAGGATCGGAGAAGCTGTCAGAGCTGCAATGTTGCTGATAGCAAGTGCGTCCGGATAATTATTTGCATAAACGAAGAATGCAAGTGAAGGCTTGCCGCCTCTCAGCTCATCTATCTTTTTGGCTACTGCTGTAGCTGTTTCAAATCTGGTGGAGCCGGAAATACGTTCAACCGTGAGACCAAGTCCGCGCACTTCATCTGCTACATTCTCGCCGACAGCTCCGGTGCCACCCAGGATGTATGCGTGTTTTGCGCCGAGACGCTGGATCTCAGCTATCGTGCTTGCGTCGAGCTGGTTCTTGCTCACCAGAAGGATCGGTGCGCCGAGAAGATATGCAAGCGGTCCGCCTGCCAGTGCATCGGGATAGTTATTTCCTGAAGCTATGACCACATTATCAGCACCGTTTCTGAATCCTGCAGATGAGATTGCTACTGCTGTCTCCTGTCTGTTAGCGCCTGCCATTCTTTCAGGGATAGCCGGATCGGCGTAATATACTGCCCAGCAGATCCTGCCCCCATATTGCTGACGGGGATCAAGTTCGGTACCTGAGTTCTCAAACCAGGTGTCATTATCGTCATCATAATATGCTGTCAGAGTATCGCCCTGGAAAGCAAAATCCCTTATTTCGGGAGCATCTCCATAGAAGACCACCTCTCTAAGACCCGTGCATCCCATAAAAGCGCCTACATCGATAAACTCCAGACCAGAAGGGAATTCAATCAACTCTAGCTGATAATCATCGCTGAAAGCCCCACATCCTATGTATGTCAGCGTTTCCGGCAAAACCACCTCAGTCAGGTTATCCAGACCCGCAAAGGCATATTCGTCGATCTTAGTCAGACCCTCTTCTATTACAAGACGGGTTGCTTTTTCTTTCCATTTATTGACTTCCTGATACGGATCATACCATGTTGATCCCGTGCCGGATATCGTGAGCGTGCCGTTTGCTCCGAGAGTCCATGTAAGGTTATCTCCGATATCTCCGCTGTCCACTATCTCTTCTTCAGTGGTATCGCCGGCTTCCTCGCCTGTGACAGCCTCACCGGATCTCACTACCTTACTGTCAGGAACAGGAACAGCTTCCGCAAGATCAGAATTATTCAAATAATCTTCAATCGTCTCCGCTGAGCCTTCCGAATCGGCCCAGGCCGTCTGCCATGTCACCGGCACAAAAGTAATGACGAGACACAGCGTAAGCAATAAACTGATGATCCTTTTCATTTCTCTTTTCCTTTCCTCCAAAGTGAAATAATTGTTATATTGATTATATCACTTTAACGCTTTCAAGTACAGCATTTTGGGGGGAGATTTTTGGAACTGATCGGAGGATACCCCCTGGGGGTATGCGGCTCTCCTTATTTAAAAAAAGTATACCCAAAAGCAAGTTTTTTGCTATTTAGGTATACTTTTTATGATTGATATTTGATTTGTGCGGTGATCTCAGAAATTTTCGCCCTATAATTCGACAAAATCACCTAAGCTTTCGACTTTTTTTCCTGTCTCTACTCTTAAGATACCCCCATGGATCTCCGCAGAGTATACCTAAAACAGGATTTTTTGCGATTTAGGGATACAGCCGGTCCACTACCCCCGCCGCAAAACATCCTTGTCTGATCTTACTTCACCCAGATCTTATCGCTTGCGCTCATCTGGAAGATGTATCTGACAGCTATGTCGCT
>CACZGZ010000114.1 GCA_902780845.1 uncultured Eubacteriales bacterium | reverse complement strand
GGTTCCGCCATGGCGGCGCAGTTCTTCGATGCGATGAAGAGGGATATTGATCCCGATCAGCTCATAAGAGAGGGCAGGTACACCGAGATCATGGGATGGCTCAGGGATCACGTTCACCGCTATGCCAACAGGTATCCCGCTGAAAAAGTGCTGGAGATGGCCACAGGCGAGCCCTTCAATGATGAGTACTATTTCAAGTGGCTGAGGGGAAGGTACATATAGTAAAAGTACAGGAGGTTTTTTCCGCCTGTTTGTTTAAATATTTTTATTTTTTAAAATTCTTTTGAACCTTTTAGTTCTCACACTTGTACATATTAGTGAGAAGGGGAATTAAACAAACATATCAAAGGCAAAATATGAAAACATCTTTAGAACAGGCGATGAGTGAGCACCTGAAAAGCGTCTTCAGGGTATCCTTTGCTGTGCTGAACGACAGGCAGGATGCTGAAGACGTGACGCAGGAGACTTTTCTGGCCTACCATCTTTCGAAGGATGGCTTTGAAAGTGAGGAGCATATCAGAAGGTGGCTGCTCACCGTCGCAGTGAACAAATCAAAAAATCTCATGAAATCCTCGTGGAAGAGAAAGCACAGGTCCATGGAGGACCCGGAGGTCCTCGGAATGACCGTCACATTTCAGACGGGTGAAGACCGGGAACTTCTTCAGGCGGTAAGCGAACTTCCGCTGAAATGCAGGACGGTGATACACCTGTTCTACTATGAAGACTACAAGATCAAGGAGATAGCGGAAACTTTAAATGTAAGCGAGAACACGGTCAAGAGCCAGCTTAACAGGGGAAGGACCTTGCTCAAAGCTAAATTAAAGGAGAAATGGGAAGATGAATAACAGCGAGAAATACAAGCATGCCTTTGATACCATAAACCCTTCAAAAGAGATCACAGCTGATGATATTTTGAGAATGAAAGAGGAGAAAAAGATGAGGAAAGGGAACTTTGGAATAAGAAGGTCTTTGGTGAGCATTGCTGCAGCGGTGGTGCTTATAATAGGAGTCACAGGAGGAGCCTATGCGGCGGATCTCGGCGGTTTCAGGAACACTGTTGACACCTGGCTATACGGAGAACCGGTGCAGGCTGAGATAGAGGAAGTCTCTGAAGGAAACTTCGTCATTCACTATCCGGATGGAAGGACCCGTGAGACGGGAGGCGTTTACTACGATTCAGAGGGAAATGCTCACGGCGTGACCGAAGAAGATATAATAGCGGAACTTGATTATCCGGAGGTCGTGAAAAACGAAGACGGGACGGTCAAAGTTTACTACAGGGATCAGGTAATAGACATAACGGAAGACGCGGCTGACGGGCACGCGGAATTAAAGATAAAGAGAGGGCTGATACCCCTCTATGTGACCATAGACTTTAACGGTGAGGAATCTTTCACCGTAAATACCAGCAACTGGGGATTCTAAAAAACAGGCTCCATTTAAGGAGCCTGTTTTTTATTTACTTGTAAGAAGTTTAAGAAGGTCGAGGTTTGCCTCCCTGATGATGACTGTTATAACTCGTTATAGAAGTAGGGTGCGAGCATCACTCCGCAGTCGGCGGTGATGACCTGTCCCGTAACTGCGCTCGTGAGATCGCTTGCAAGGATGAGGCAGAGCTTGCCGATCTCTTCGGGATCCACAAGTTTTCCCAGTGCGCTTCTTTCTCTGTAGCTGGCCGCCCAGCCGGGGATGAATTCATCCTGACCTTCCTTGAAGATCAGTCCCGGTGCTATGCAGTTCACCCTGATATCAGGTCCGTAGGCCTGAGCCTGGGATCTTGTCATCATTTCAACTGCGGCTTTGGAAGCTCCGTAGTGAGCAAGCTTTCTCGCGGGATTGGTGGCGTTGATGGAAGAGATATTTACGACAGAACCCTTTTCCATGAATGGACGAAGCTTCTGGGTGAGGAAGAACACACCTCTGGTGTTCACGTCAAACATGCTGTCCCAGTCGTCAGGCGTTATCTCATCCATGTCCTTTGCGGGATAGATCCCTGCGTTGTTTACAAGGCAGTCGATAGTGAGTCCAATACCCGCGATATCCTTGACAAAAGAATCTATGGAATCAAGGCTTCCGGCATCAAGGTGCATGAAACTGAGGTTCCTTGCGGGCCACTTGGTTTTCACTTCTTCAGCAGCCTCAGCCGAATGATTATATGTCATGATCACATCGGCTCCGCTTTCGATAAAAACGTCGGAGATGGCTCTGCCGGCTCCGGACAGCCCGCCTGTAACTATCACTGTCTTACCCTTAAAGTTAAGCATGTCGGAATACTTGCTGTAGAATGCCTTCACGTCGTCATCTTCTATCGACATCCCGAGCAGCGCTCCCGTCTCCTGTACCGACAGTACCTGCTTAAGAAGTGACACAGCAGTGAGATATGCGATATGATTCCTGTCATACCTTTTTCCCTTTGCTCTCGGAAGCACTCCCACCTTGATGTAATTGTTTATCATGGCAGAAGTGAGAGGCTCCTCCATGCTAAGCACAAATCCGATATGCTGCCTCTTCAGATACTCTGTCAGCTGATCCTTATAGAGATCGATATCCGGTATCTGTTCCCATTCAGCAGGCCTGTTTTCTCTCAGCTGTTTTTCAAGCTCTTTTGATCCATCCATATCAAAATCTTCCTCATGTCCTCTTGACATATTTAATATCGCATAATATAATATTTAATATCAGATAGCAAAATACTGATAACTTTATCTTTTAATTAAGTATATTATACATCATTACAGCAAAAACTTTAAGAGTGTTTTCAGGGTCTGTCCCTGATATAGATTCGGAGGTATATGATATGAACATTTGTGTATTTGGTGATTCGATCGCAAAGGGTGTTGTATATGACGAAGAAAAAGAGAAATACGTTTTTTCCAAAAACTGTTTTCTGGATATCATCTCCAGGAATCTGGGCGTTACTGTAAAGAATTTCGCGCGTTTTGGCAGCACTACCGAAAAGGGTGAGATGATACTGGACAAGCATCTTGAAGAAGTATCTGATTATGACTATACTCTTCTGGAATTCGGCGGGAATGACTGTGATCTGGACTGGAAGGCAGCTTCAGAAAATCCTGATCAGCCTCAGACCGGACAGATCGGCACCGAAGATTTTGTTGATAACTATGTAAGGATGATCAATAAAGTAAAGGAACATGGAGGCCGCCCTCTCATCATGACGCTTCCGCCGCTTGAGCCACATAAGTTTTTCGAATGGGTGACAAAAGATCTCGACAAATTCAACGTTATGACATTCCTGAAAAACGACAAGACAAACATTTACCGCTGGCAGGAAGAATACAGCGACCTCATCTTCGAGATCGGCGACAGAACAGATACGCCTGTAATAGATATAAGGAGAGCTTTCCTCGAGTCATCGTCATATGGCGACATGATCTCCCTGGACGGCATGCATCCGAATGAGGAGGGGCATAAAGCTATTGCCGGGTTTCTGGAAGACGAATGGCTGGATCTGGCAAAAAGAGCGACCAATATAATAAGCTGGTCTGAATTGCTTCCGCTGGAGTTTGCCTGCTGACAGAGGCTACCTTATTTCATTTAAGATCTCATATATGAGCGACTGCGAAAAGCCACGGGTGAAAAGCCTTCTGGCTATGCGGCCGCTTATTTTTTCTCTTATCTCTTCAGGCACTTCTCCCGGCTCGAGGTCGGCGGCATGAAGGACCTTCAATGCTTCTTTATATGCAGAAGCGTGTTCGTCCGGCTCCCCGTATTCATCCAGATATTCATTATATCCTGCTTCTATATCCTTATCTGACACGCCTTTCTGCTTCAGGTCGTAGAACGCCCTTTTACGGCTTTTGCCCTTTTCGAGATCATAGATCAGGAACTCGCACGCGAACCTGGCGTCGTTGAGATAGCCGAAGTCGATCATCTCTTTGATGACGCGGTCAACTTCTTCTTTTTCGTACTCACGTTTAGTCAGATAATCGCGGAGCTCTTTGACGCTCATCTCTTTCCGCGATAGCTTTTTGGCCGCACATTCATCTATGTCAATCTGTTTTTTAGCGCTTTTCTTATACATTTATCCCCCTGCTCTATATCGATATGACGCGCGGCGCCTC
>CACZGZ010000113.1 GCA_902780845.1 uncultured Eubacteriales bacterium | reverse complement strand
CTTGGCATGATGGACGATCCCGCCTACTCGGACAAGAATGTAAAGAAGGTCCACGACTACGAGAGGAACGGATTCATCCTCGGGGATACTTTGCTGATCTCGATCGAAACAAAAAAGCATCCTCTGGAGGCGAAAGCCATAGAAGAACTGATCAAAAAACATTTTTATAGGTAATTCACAGTCCCCGCGCGGCGGGGATATTTTTTCCTTGAAAAAATAGCGGATTCAGTATACAATGTATCTTGCGGTCGTTTTCGACGAGCAGACCGTTTAAAAAATATCAGGTGTGGTATAGCATAAAAAAGGGCAGAAATTGATCGGACGGTAAACCGCCAAATACGATCCCTGCCAAAAGGAGAAAAAATGCTTGAACTTAAAAATATCGTTTTTGACGTTACAGAAGAGGACGGATCCGTCAAGAGAATAATCGACGGAGTAAGCCTCAGACTGGATGAGAATAAATTCTACGTGGTGACCGGTCCCAACGGCGGCGGCAAGTCCACTCTTGCAAGGATCATCATGGGTATCGAAAAACCCACTTCCGGTCAGATCCTTCTGGATGGAGTGGACATCACAGACAAATCCATCACAGAGAGAGCCAAGATGGGAATCAGCTTTGCGCTTCAGCAGCCGGTAAGATTCAAAGGCATCAAGGTCCATGACCTCATCAACATCGCTTCCGGAAAAGATCTCGGAACAGTTGAAGCCTGCGAATACCTGAGCGCTGTGGGACTTTGCGCAAGGGACTATATCGACAGAGAAGTCAACGCTTCACTTTCAGGTGGTGAGCTTAAGAGGATCGAGATCGCTACAGTCCTCGCAAGGGGAACCAAGCTTTCAGTCTTCGATGAGCCCGAAGCAGGTATCGACCTCTGGAGTTTCCAGAATCTGATCCATATCTTCGAGACCATGAGAGAAGAGATCAAGGGAACCATCCTCATCATCTCACATCAGGAGAGGATCCTGAACATCGCCGACGAGATCATCATGATTGCCGATGGTAAGATCACCAAGACCGGCAAGAAGGAAGACATGATGATCGATATCATCGGTGCCAGCCTTGAAGGCGGCATCTGCAGCAGAATGAACATTCCGGAAGGAGGCAGAAACTAATGGCAGAGCTTACTCAGGCCCAGAAGGACCTTCTTGAAACAATAGCAGGGCTTACCTGCATGCCCGGCGGAGCATTCAATATCCGTGCAAACGGAGGACTTGCAGAGAGACAGGTCACCGAACACATCAATATCACTTCCAAAGAAGACAAGCCCGGTATCGACATACATATCGCACCTGAGACAAAGGGCGAGACCTGCTACATCCCTGTAGTAATGGACGAATCAGGAATGACAGACATAGTATATAACGACTTCTTCATAGGAGAAGGGGCCGACGTTACAATCGTTGCAGGCTGCGGTATCCACAACTGCGGAGGAGAGGATTCACAGCACGACGGCATCCACAGGTTCTTCGTAGGCAAGGGTGCTCACGTGAAGTACGTGGAGAACCACTACGGTTCCGGAGACGGACTCGGAAAGCGCATCCTTAACCCCGTTACAGAGGTTTACCAGGATGAGGATTCTTCAGTAGAGATGGAGATGGTCCAGATCAAGGGTGTTGACTCCACCATCAGGACCACCAAGTCAGAGCTGGCAAAGGGCGCTAAGCTTGTGGTAAGAGAGCGTCTAATGACCCACGGCGAACAGCACGCTGAGTCCATCTACCTCACAGAGCTTAACGGCGACGGTTCATCTGCAGACGTAGTCTCCAGATCAGTTGCCCGTGACAATTCATATCAGAAGTACACTTCCAGGATCGTAGGAAAGGCTGAGTGCTCTGGTCATACAGAGTGCGACGCCATCCTCATGGACAACGCAAGAGTACTTGCAGTTCCCGAACTGGACGCTGCCTGCCTTGATGCACAGCTGGTTCACGAAGCTGCCATAGGCAAGATCGCAGGAGACCAGCTGATCAAGCTCATGACTCTGGGACTTACCCCTGAAGAGGCTGAAGAGCAGATCATCAACGGCTTCCTCGCTTAAAAAAATAATAAACTTCAGGCCCGCGCGAAACGATGCACGGGCTTTTATTATGCCTTACCGTATAGTATAATGGTTGCAGGACAACCGAAAGGAGAGGACAACATGAGCTTTAACGTAAACAAACTTAACATATTATATGAGACACCGGTGGAATATCTTTCATCTATCAGCAAAGAACTGGGTATCGATTTCTATCTCAAGCGTGACGATCTGACACCTCTGGGAGCAGGCGGAAACAAGCTGAGAAAACTGGAATACCTGGTGCAGGACGCGATCGATCAGGGTGCTACTGCGCTCATCACCGTAGGCGGCGGCCAGACCAACCACGGGAGACAGACAGCAGCCATGGCTGCCAAATACGGCCTGAAGTGCTCTATAATCGCAATAGACGAATATCCCGGAGAGCTCAGTGCGAACATGCTTCTCGACAGGCTTTTCGGCTGCGACCTTTACCTTAAAAAATCCGACGGCCGTCCCGGCTCAGTTCAGATGGACGAACTGATCGAAAAGGTAACGAAGAATTACGAAGCACAGGGCGAGAAGGTCTACTTCATACCCATGGGAGGATCCAACGTGCTGGGAGCTCTCGGATACTATGACTGCGCGCTGGAGCTTGACCGCCAGGCAAAGGAAATGGGCCTGGAAGGGGCCAGAGTGATCGACACCGTGGGTTCAATGGGAACCTTTGCGGGACTTTTCTGCGGACTCAAGGACATCAGATCATCACTTCACCTTACGGGAATAGCAATACTGCCCTTCAATGAAAAAGGCGTAAAGAATCTGGAACAGTACATAAACGATGTTAAGGATACATACGGAATGGACTTCAATTTTGATCCGTATGAGGTAGACCTCGAGACCGGCTACGTGAGAGGCGGATACAACCTTCCTTCGAAAGAGGTAAGGGAGGCCGTGAAACTTATGGCATCCAAAGAGGGTATCCTCATGGATCCCTGCTATACCGGCAAGGCCTTTGCGGGTATCATCGACATGGTGAAGGAAGGCAAGATCAAAAAAGGCGAGAAGGTCATCTTCATCCATACAGGCGGCATGCCGGGACTTTATACCTACAGCCACAGGATAGAGTTCGAAAAGGAACTGATGGACGGAGTGCACATCCTTTAAAAATGGCAACAAAAAAGCTGAACCGGAGGTCAGCTTTTTCTTTTCTGTTATTTATCTTCCCACGAATTCATCACATCCACCTGGCACATCTTCATGGTGGCAAGAGCGGCTTCGTGAGTCTCAGGGGTGACACCTGCACAGAGGTCGCTGTAGACCTTGACGGGGACCTCGGGGAAGGCGGTCTTGAGAGCCAGAGCGTTTGAGATGACGCAGATATCCGTGCAGAGGCCGAACACCGCGATCTCCTCAACGTCAACGTTCTCCAGGATCAGGCTCCATCTGTCCGATGAGATGCCGAAGTGAGGCTTGTCTATAACCTGAGCTTCCAGGGATTCCAGGACGCTGTAGATGCTGTCCGGGATGAGCCAGCCCTCGGTGTCTATCTGGCAGTGGACCACGGGAAGGTGCCTGCCTTCGTTGGTCTCGAGATAGTTGTTGTAGTGTGTGTCTCTCGTAGCTACAACTTCGTAGGATTCATAGGGAAGTTCCTTGAGGCTTTTCAGGTACTCTGTCACGGGTCCTGCGATAGCCTGGGCTTCCGGCGTTCCGAGAGCGCCGTCTATGAAATCCTTTTGCATGTCTATTACACAAAATACTTTCATCAGTAAGACTCCCTTTCCAATCTGAATTCTACAGATCTCTTGAGGTATTCAAGGTAGTCGGGATCGTCGCACATGCTCTTTCCGGGAGAGTCGCTCAGCTTGGCAACGGGATCTCCGTTTACGTACTGGAGCTTGATGACGATGTTGAGTGCCGGAACGCAGGTATCGTTCGATACGAAGGTTCCGATACCGAAGGAGGTCTTGATCCTTCCGCGGAAATAGTTTGCGATCTCCTGAGCGTAGTCGAAGGTAAGTCCGTCACTGAAGAGAAGGGTCTTGGTCATGGGATCCACGCCGTACTTCTCGAAGTGTTTGATGAGCTTCTC
>CACZGZ010000112.1 GCA_902780845.1 uncultured Eubacteriales bacterium | reverse complement strand
TTGATATTTATCATAACTTCACCTTAAATAAATCTTACAACGATTGAACAATCGTTCAACCGTTCAATCAAATAATAATTCTTTTTATATGTTTTGTCAATAACGTTTTATAAGAAAATAAAAAACTGCCGGAATTACCGGCAGTTAAAGCCAAAAATATGATCAGAGTGAATATCCGAAGTCTCTGAATTCTTTAAGTTTCTCTTCAGAATTGTTCTGTGAACCGTATGCGGTTATGATCCCCATGTTAGTAGCTCCGAAGTATTTGAGCATGGATTTGTATTCGCTTACAGGAGCGTCGTAGACTCCGGGAGATCCTGAACTGAGGAACATTGCATATTTGGAAGCTGCGGGCTTGCCCGGAGCATAAAACCTGGTGATCACGGACATCATCTGTCCGGTAAAGCCCCAGTAATATACCGGACTTGCCAGAACGACCATATCAGAGTTTGAAAGATAAGGATAAACCTCCTGCATGTCGTCTTTCTGTACGCAGGTCCCGTCCCCTTTCGTATGACAGTATTCACAGCCGATGCAGCCGTTGATCTTCATATTTCCTATGTTGAGGACTCTTACGCTGTGTCCCTTAGCCTCTGCGCCTTCAACGAACGCCTGTATGTGAGCCTTGGTATTGGCTTTCGGACGAGGGCTGCCGTTCAAAACTAAAATATTCATGAATAAACCTCCTGTAAGTCATTACTGATTATACTATCCCTTTTAGGAACGTTTTCCTGTGTATCGGTGTTATCCCGTGAGCACTTATCCCTTCATAGTGCTTTTTTGTGCCATATCCCATATTCGACTCAAATCCATACCAGGGATATTCTTCAGCGTAGGCCATCATCATCCTGTCTCTCGTTACCTTGGCAACGATCGATGCTGCCGCTATGGAAAGGCTGGTCGCATCTCCCTTGATGATATTAGTCTGTGTCTGCGAAATACCTGTGAGCTTGACCGCATCTATCAGGACATGGTCTAAAGACCCTAAATCACGCTTCTGAAGCATTTTATCAGCTTTTTCGATAGATTCTGCCATCGCGCGCTTAGTGGCTTCCAGAATGTTTATTTCGTCTATGACCTGATTATCACACATTCCGATACCCACAGCGAGTGCCTTATCCAGTATGACCTCATAAAGTTCTTCGCGCTTCTTAAGGCTGAGCTTCTTGGAGTCGTCTACTCCCAGCACATCGAAATCATCGGGAAGTACGACGCACGCTGTTACTACAGGACCCGCCAGCGGCCCCCTTCCTACTTCATCAACACCTCCGATGTTTCCGTACGCCATCCTGAACTGAGCGTCATAGGCGCTCATCTCGTCATGCCGTTTTTTAAGTTTTTCTTCTCTTTCGGCCTTAGTCATCTCAAACCTTCTCCAAAGTGATCTTTCCTATAGCAGCCGACCTGAATTCATCCAGAACGGTCTTCGCAGTTCTTTCGTAATCTATGCGCTTGCCGGGAAGTATGAATCCCCTCTTCTTTGCAATGGCTTCCATATTGGCAAGAGCCGCTTCCTGTTCTCCGTCGATCTCTCTCTCAAACGTATCGGAATAATCTCCGTCCTTTAAGATCTCATCAAGCTTATATCTGGATATAAGGAGCTCCGGATAATCCCTCGAGAGGACCTTAATCAGTTCTAACGCAAGTTCCGACATGTCCATGATCTCATCTTTTATTGATCCGCAGAAAGCGAGATTCAATCCTACTTCGGGATCTTCAAACTTTGGCCAGAGTATACCGGGCGTATCCAGAAGCTGCATCCCGTTGTCAACGCTCAGCCATTGTTTGCCCTTAGTGACTCCGGGACGGTCTCCGGTCTTGGCTGATTTTTTGCCCGTCATCCTGTTTATAAGGGATGATTTTCCTACGTTGGGGACGCCGACGATCATCATTCTCAAAGGCTTCTTAAGAGCCTTGTCCCTGTTCTTTTCATCCTGAAGTTTTTCCAGCATCCTGAAAAGTTCCTTGACACCGTCACCCCTGTTGGCATTCAGCTTGAGCACAAGGTTTCCCTGTCCTCTGAAATGTTCAGCCCAGTCATTATTGGCCTTGTCATCGGAGAGATCGCTCTTGTTCAGTATTATTATCCTCTTTTTTGACTGGATCAGCTCATCTATAATGGGATTCCTGGATGATCTGGGTATTCTCGAATCTATGACCTCGATCACCAGATCTACCATCTTAAGGTTTTCCTGAATGAGCTCCCGGGTCTTCTTCATATGCCCGGGATACCAGTTTATGTTCTTAATGCTTTCACTCATTTTTTTCGTTGCTTTCTGTTATTTCGTAACTATGTCTTTCGACTTCCAGATCATAATATTGTTTATCGCCATCAGGAGATTCGATGATCAGTCTGGTGTGACCGGTCTTTCTGAATTCGGCGTTTATCATATATGCTTCGATGCCTTCTTCATAGACTATCTCGCATGTGCCGAATTTTTCGTTTTCAAAGTATGCCGTATAGGTATCGTCGAACTCCGCTCCCAGTTCACCGCCATCTGAAAGAATAGTTGTATTGTAGGAACTTGTACCATGTATCAGAGTAAGTCCGGTAAATGCTATCAGTATGCACAATGCTATTATAAAACTGATCTTTATCAGTTTTTTGTCCCTGAAGATGAAGAGTGAATAAAGTATTATGGTCACCGCACAGAAGATGGTGCTTAGAAGGTGGTTCGGGAAAAATGACACTGCTTCGCTTAAAAATCCGCTGTAATGTAAACCAACGAAAAGCATTACCGGAACCAGTATGAACAGACCCCACCACTTATCTTTCTTGAGGTAATATCCTATATACCCCATCGGTAAGGTAAGAATAGTCCAAAGGATCCAGTTCTTGTAATAGCTCATGATCCCCCAGCCCATGGCGCTGAAAGGAACCTGGACCAGGTATACCAGCGGCTGGCTTATCAGGAAGAACACGAAGCATTTAAGCGCCGAATCCAGGTTGGACTTGCTGTTCATTATGATTATCGTTCCGAAGAATACCCAGACTTCGAACGATATTGTTATATCCGCAAAAGACGTATCCTGTGTCTGAGGAAGATAGGCCATAAGTCCTGTATACAGCCCGGCGATCACTGCAAATATTATTAACTTGGGCCAGGTAAGATTTATTCCTCCAAAAAGTTTTCTCATGTGTTTTCCCTCTTTTGATTACTTGGCAGTAGGATGATCGTTATTTATCCTGAAAGACGATATCTTGCTTTTCAGAAGTTCAAGCTTTTCATTGTCCTCTGTTCTCTCGTGTTTGAATTTCTTGATGTTTTTAAGTTTGCTGATCTGGAGACCGTTCAGTTTGCTGAAGAATTCTTCGGCAGCAAGATCTCTCTTCTCTTTCGATTCCTCAGCAAGCTGTCTGATTTCAGCGCCTTTCTGCCTGATCTCCTGCCCGAGTTCAGCCTTTTTCTCTCTGAAGCCTTCACGCTGCTCGCTTATAGCGGCAGCCAGCACTTCAGGAGCTTCTGATATCCTTACATATTTTTCCTGAGCTCTTTCATTGAAGTCAGCCTTATACTCCTCAAGTCTCTTGAGAAGCGAATTGAGGCTTGCTTCAGTCAGGGCGAAGTCAGCTCCGAATATCATCGCAAGCACCATCGCCACACCTTCATATGCCAGACCCGGTATATCAGAGTGAAGTTCGCTCATGAACGGTATGAGCACCTTTACACAAAACACTCCCGCAAGGCCGAAACCAAGGCTGGCAGGAAGACAGATCCTGCCGTTAAGATTAAGAGGCATGCTGCTGTAGTCCCACCATCTGGCATGGAAACGCTTTTCAAGCACCCAGGAAGTAGCATACTCGGCGACAGCAGATCCTGCCATAGCTATGATAAAGATGAGCGGTACAGACATCCCCTGAAGGTCACCCTTCAGGATATATCCGAACAGTATCTCGGCACCGACTACACAGGATCCGTATATCGGGCAATATGGCCCGAAAAGGAAGCCCCTGTCCTGCCAGTGCTTTTCTTTTATAGTGCAGTATATGGATTCCCAGACCCAGCCCAGGAAACTGTAAAAAATAAATTCAACAAAAAATTGTGCGAATATCATATCAAACCTTTTCAGGCATGTACCAGTAGGAGTGCATGCCGCTCATATAAGTAATTCCGCCTTCAGGTACCTGCGTAAGACAGTTAAATACGTTAGTAAAGTCTCCGGCGCCGGAAGCTATTGCCATTGCTCCCCAGAA
>CACZGZ010000111.1 GCA_902780845.1 uncultured Eubacteriales bacterium | reverse complement strand
CCAGCACATCAAAAGCAAATCTGCTCTTAAGCACGAACTGCTCGCCGAGTTTGCCAAGTTTCATGGCAAGAGACAGCTGCTCCAGCGTGACCGAGTTATTGAGAAATGCTCTCGCAAACGCAAAATATGAGTCGTCTGCTCTGTATCCCTTAACGGCATCGTAGAATCCCAGGTCTGTAAGGTAGTTATCGAGAAGCCAGTTCTTCGCTTCCGCCATCAGAGGCGTTGACATGCGGAATCTGCGGTTGTCGATGAGAAGGGCCAGCCAATGGAGTATGTTATACTCCTCTGAACCGAGATCTAGGACATTCAGATCGTCGGTCTCTATCGTGTATTCGTTCACGAACCCGCTCGTTCCCGCGCTGACAGCCCATTCCCCCGCGATCCCGCGGTTCTCAGTCATATAGAAGCCCTGTCCGTAATCGTTATATTCTTTTCCTTTACCGTATTCCGGTCTCTGAACTATCTCAGGGGACCCGTGGTATAAAGTAAGTTTCATGAAATACACCTATACTTCTTTAGAGTTATATTAAAAACAGTATACTCCTAAAGAAGTATACTGTCAATAACCCTTTGATTTTCAAGGGTTCTTTATTTTTCCTGTAGTTATTCCGCCTGCTTGTGAAGGCACTCCCTCATGTCGGCTTCCATCTCCTTGTACGCCTTGGTGCAGGATCCCGCCATGGGGCAGCCGATGCAGTGCACGCCTTTTTTCTTCTCCCGGACTATATATCTTATGGCCAGAAACAGTATGACCACTATAGCGATCACGCCTATTACAGTTGCCATATTCAAACTTCCGCCCATGTGATCATCTCCTTTCCATCGGGTTTTCGTACGCTTATTATATACCAAAGAACAATTCCCGCAAAACATTTTTTGCGGGAATCCTTGCTTGATATTTTATTTATGGAAGGGCATTACGCATTAGCCTTAACTGCGTTCTGATGAAGTTCATACTGCTGATCGAAGCTTGCTCTCATCTTCTTTCCGATGAGTGCGATGCATACTGCCATGACTGCGATCGCGATGAGTCCGGGAAGGAATGCGTTTCCAAGATGTCCCTCAACGATCAGAGTTCCGAACTGATAAACGAGGAATGCCACTGTGTATCCAGTGCAGAGCTGAAGACCGATAGCGCTCCACAGCCAGCCCTTACTCTTCATCTCAGAGTTCATAGCACCGATCGCTGCGAAGCAGGGAGGTGTATAGAGGTTGAAGAAGAGGTAAGCCAGAGCTGCAACTGAGGTGAGTCCCATAGTTGCTGCTACTACGTTTCCGTCGCCTGTCATCTCAAGCTCTTCTGTATCGATGAATGCCTGAAGTCCGTAAACTGTAGCGAGAGTACCTACTACATTCTCCTTTGCGATGAAGCCGGTGATAGCTGCAGCTGCAAGCTGCCATACGCCGAATCCGAGAGGGATAAGGAGAACTGCGAAAGGTGATGCAAGGGATGCGAGGATGGATGTGTCTTCCATGCCCTCTTCAACGGCTTCAAAGTGCCAGTTGAAGGTCTGCATTACCTGTACTACGCAGTTGCATACCAGGATGATGGTAGCAGCCTTGATGATATATGCCTTTGCACGCTCCATCATCGAGAAGAATGCACGCTTTAAGCTGGGTGCCTTCCACTTGGGAAGTTCGATGATGAAGAAGGATTTTCTGTATTTGTATCCGGTGATAGCTTTAACGAGAAGCGCTCCCAGGAAGATAAGTACGATTCCCAGGAAATATGATACTGTGCTTACCCAGCCTGCTCCCGCAAAGAACGCTCCTGCGAACAGTGCGATAACGGGGATCTTGGCTCCGCAGGGGATGAATGTGGTGAGCATTGCGGATGCACGTCTTTCTCTCTCGTCACGGATGGTACGGCAAGCCATGATAGCGGGGATTCCGCAGCCTGTTCCGATGATGATGGGAATGATGGCTTTACCGGACAAACCTACACGCTTGAAGATAGGGTCCATAACGGCGGAAACTCTCGCCATATAGCCGCAGTCCTCGAGGAGTGCAAGCAGGAAGTACATGATCATTACCAGAGGAAGGAAGCCTACTACAGCTCCGACGCCTCCTACGATACCGTCTGCGATGATAGCGGAAACTATTGCAGGGCTGTCTGCAAGCTTATCAGCTACCCAACCCTGGAAGGTCTCGATCCAGCCCACCAGCCAGTCTGCAACTCCGGGACCTGCCCAGGTCTGGGAGATCCAGAATACGCAGTACATTACTGCTGCAAAGATCAGGATACCGACGATGGGATTGGTGAGAACGCTGTCAAGCTTATCGGTTGAAGTTTCCTCTGAAGAAAGAGTCTTTCTGACTTCTACCTCGGAAACGATCTTGTTTACGAAATCGAATCTTTTGCGGTCCTCAGCGTCTACTGCGTTCTTGTCGTGAAGGTCGATCTCAGCCTGAAGATAAGGTGCCTTCTGGATAGTTCCCTCAAGGGAAACTGCCTTTTCGATCACAGCCTTGAGGTCGCTGTGCTTAGCATTGGTTGAAACCGTCTTGATAACGGGGCAGTTAAGCTTAGCGCTGAGCTTATCAACGTCGATCTCCGTTCCTTCCTTTGCGTTTACGTCGCTCTTGTTAAGTGCGACTACAACGGGGATCCCCAGCTCCAGAAGCTGAGTGGTGAAGAACAGTGATCTGGAAAGGTTGGTAGCGTCTACGATGTTAACGATGGCGTCCGGATGTTCCTCGCGGACGAACTCCGAAGTGATGGATTCTTCGGGTGTGAACGGTGACATGGAATAAGCACCGGGAAGGTCTACTGCTGTAACTTCAGTGGATCCCCTGAACTCTTCCTTGAGGGGGCCTTCTTTCTTGCCTACGGTAACTCCGGCCCAGTTACCTACCCTCTCGCTCATGCCCGTTAAGGCATTGAACATTGTTGTCTTGCCGCTGTTCGGGTTGCCGGCAAATGCAATTCTCATAAATATAACTCCTTTTATAAAAACTTTATTGACTGTTTTTAACGCCTCTCGGCAGTTTTGACTTTATTTCAGTATCCCCTTTTGAGTTAGTTAATGCTGATTTAAGTTAGTTTGTGCTAACCTATGGTAAAAATTTCAGCGCTTCAGGTCCACCCCAAAGCGCCTGTTCTTTACTCTACGATGATGGCTTCGGCCAGCTGGTTGTCCAGACCGTACCTTCCATCCTTGATAACCACGATGCAGTTCTTCTTTTTCTTGGAGATCATGGTTATCTTCTCTCCGGTGTAGCATCCGAGCCTGAAAAGGAACTTGTTCATTTCCTCATCGTCCGTGTTGATTTCCTTGATAGTATATGTTACTCCGGGCTCTCCTCTCAGAAGATCGAGTTTGCCTTCAGCGATGTTCTTCTGCTGAAGCTCTGAATATTCCTCAGTTTTTTCTTTCTTTGAAAACAGTCCCATCTTTAATACATTCTCCATAATCTTACCTCCTTTTTTATGAAGGATATGATAGTTAGCTAACCCTAACCGTAGTTAATTATAACTAACCGCCATGGGAATGTCAAGGACTTTTAGGCGTTCAAAGCCTTGAAATCAGCGATTTTATAGGATGTTTTGGAGAGAGCTTCGTCGAAATCCTCTTTTGTGTATTCTTTTTTTGCGAGGACTCTGGCTTCGCGGCGGCCAAGGCTTACCTTCGCCCAGACTCCGTCCATGTTATCCAGGGAGTTCTCCACGTTTGACGCGCAGCCGCTGCACTTCATGCCATCGACTGTCAGCATGTATCTGTACGGGTAATGGCTCTCGTCGGTGTCGTCCACCTTTCTCACGGACTTCACCTCAGGAGTACCGCAGCATGAGGACTTGGCCTTTCCGCGGAACTTCTGAACGGTGTAGTATACTCCGTAAATGATCAGCGCTGCAGCTATTATGTAGATTATTATGGTTGTTGTGTTCATAAAGGTCCTTCTTTCCGGTTAGTCTTTGCTAACCAAGAGCATATTAGCACAATGCTCTGAAGTTTTCAATAGGGTTTACGCGCATATTTGGTGATTTCGGTTTTTTGCGCGTAAATTTCAGAGGCGATTACGCGCACTATTTCAAATATCGGATTTTTGCGCGTAATGATTTGGCGTTTTTTACGCGCACTTTTATGGGTTTCAGCTTTTTTGCGCGTAAATCTGTTCTGGTCAATCTAAATTGTAATAGGAGTTCCGACTTTTATGACTTTTGCAGGCGGCAGTCCATTGTTGTGAGAATGCGGGCGCATGTTGTTGTA
>CACZGZ010000110.1 GCA_902780845.1 uncultured Eubacteriales bacterium | reverse complement strand
GCCCGGCGCTCCTTGTAGAAGCAACCGGGCCAGATATTCCACCTGTAAGGTATTTACAGCAGTGGCATAAAGCATCTGTCCTCAAACAGTGACTTTGCTGGACGACACTGCTTGTACCACGGACGCGGCTTCCAGTTCTTGTTCAGGAATATACCTGCCAGATTTACTTTACCACTCATCGTTTCGTGAACAGTATATTCACTCATAGGTACAGAGTTAGACTCTTGTAAGAATGCAACATAACGCCAGCATGGTCCTGCCTCAGCGACTGTACCTACAGCACCAAGCTCTGCCATTTTCGCCGGCATTCACGGTGACGAAACTCGATTTCCGCGGGCGGCGGGCAAACAGCGCTGGACGCTCACGCGCGAGTCGCAGGAGTGCTCCGACCGCATGAACGGCATCTTAAACGAGACCCTGTCCGTGAGCGGCTCGCTTCTGGTCAAGCTGTTTGCCCGTGAGGATCGGGAATACGCCCGTTTCGTGGGACTCAACGAGGAAGTGACTCTTGAGAACGGCACCACTACCACAGTTATCAACTTCGATAACGCGGCGACCACGCCGGCGCTTCAGCCTGTAATGGACGAGGTGGATTCGAAGCTTAAGATGTACGGCTCCATCGGCCGCGGCTTCTCACCCAAGTCCAACTATTCAACGGATATATATAATGAGACCAGGGATAAGGTGCTGAAGTTCTTCAACGCTGATCCCGAGCAGTATACCTGTATCTACGTGAACACCACGACTGACGGTCTGAACAAGCTGGCATCGGCTCTCATAGAGACCGGAGAGGAGACGGTCCTCGCCACCCGTATGGAGCATCATGCGAACGACCTTCCCTGGCGTGAGAGATGCAACGTCATCTACGCTGAGGTGGACGAGCAGGGCAGGATCAAGTACGACGATATCGAAAAGCTCCTTAACGAGAATAAAGTTGACTATGTTACAGTTACCGCAGCTTCCAACGTTACGGGCTACGTAACTGACGTGCATAAAGTAGCTAAGATGGCTCACGAACACGGCGCAAAAATCATCGTGGACGGTGCTCAGATCGTGGCTCACAGACAGTTCTCCATGATGGGGGACACCCCTGAAGAAAACATCGACTTTATTGTTTTCTCAGCTCATAAGATGTATTCACCTTATGGCGGAGGAGCCATTGTGGGGCTCAGCGAAGTGCTCGATCAGCACATGCCTGAGTTCTACGGAGGCGGTATAATCAATATCGTTGGAGACGACTGGCAGGACTATAAATATGCTCCCGCAAGATACGAGGCGGGCTCACCCAACTATCCCGGAGTTATCGGCATGGGTAAGGCCATGGATATCCTTCAGGAGATCGGCTTCGATAATATCCAGGAGCACGAGAAGGTGCTGAACCAGAGACTCGTTGACGGACTGAAGCAGATCGATAACGTTATCATCTACGGAGATTCTGAGGATCTGAGCGACCGCGTAGGCGTTATTACCTTCAACTTCACGGATGTCAACTCCTATCATCTGGCGACCAAACTCGCTGACGAGTTCGGCGTTGCCACCAGGCGCGGAGCCTTCTGCGCGAACCCTTATGCATGGAGGCTTCTGGGGCTTACGGATGAAGATGTGCAGGGCTTCAAGGAGTGCGGCGACAGCGGCACCCCGGGCATGATCCGTGTAAGCTTCGGTATCTACAACACCGAAGAGGAAGTGGACCAGTTCCTGGAGTACGTGAAGCAGGCGAGGGAGATCTGCATGGAAGAGATCACCAACTTCAATCCCAGCTATTGATGCAGGGACGGCATGGTACGGGAAAATCTTTTGAGAGTAGCCTTTCCCGTACGGTTTAACTACATATTTTGACACTAACGGACGGGAAAGGCAGCGAGAAAAGACCTGTTCCCGTCTGTTTTTATTTTTTGGGCGCAAAAAATGGACGGGAGACACCTGTACCGAGCGGTTTTCCCGTCCCGCCCACTGCAGGGCACAAAAAACAGACGTGAGACACCTAAACTCCACGGTCCTCCATCCCGCTCCTTTGCTGGACATCGCGGTATCTGTATGATATAATACTATGTTGATGAAGTTTGCGCTTCATTAAGAAAACATGGGGCGGAAGGGCCGCTCCGGAGCATTTGAAAAGTATTTCGGACGATAGTCTGAGATCGGGGTTTAAAGGATATGAATAACCGTAAGAGCACTCTGTTTCACGACATTTCAACGAGAATAGCCAGGCTGATAAATATAGGACTGATGACTGTGCCTTTTGCAGTCGCATGGTATTCACAGTACGCGGACCAGTTATGGGTACACTTCGTCAGAAGAGGTCACTGGCTGGTCATCGGAACCTTTGTCATCCTGTATTTCCTTATCGGTAAGATCTATGACGCCTTCAAGATGTCATACTTCTCCAGAGGCGAGATGGTATACAACCAGCTGCTGTCTTTGTTCGAAGTTAACGTGATCATGTATATAGGAGCCTGGTTCCTCATAAGGCACGCTCCGAACCCGCTGCCTATGATCCTGGTATTTCTGGTGCAGATGGTGATAGCCGTCGTATGGGCCGTAGCCGCACAGAAATGGTACTTCATGACCTTCCCGTCCAACAAGACGATTGTGGTCTGGGACACGAGGCAGGGTATTACCAAGCTCATCGAGAAGTATAATCTCACAAAAAAATTCGAGGTGGTATCATCCATCACTGCCGAGGAGTGCAAGGCTGACCTTTCTGTTCTGGACGACGCGGACACGGTGTTCCTAATCGGCGTCCACAGCCACGACAGAAACATCATCGCCAAGTACTGCCTGATGCACGACGTGGAAGCTTACCTGATCCCGAGGATCGGAGACCTTCTCATCGCAAGCTCCACCAGGAGCAACCTCTTCCATCTGCTGCTTCTCAAGGTGGAACGCTTCAATCCTCCCATCGAATATCTGATTATAAAGAGGATAGCGGACATCGTGCTTTCGCTGATCGCGATCGTCATCCTTTCACCCGTCATGATAATCACTGCCATCTGCATCAAGGCTGAGGATCACGGTCCGGCGCTTTACAAGCAGGTAAGGCTTACGAAGGACGGTAAGGAATTCGAGATCTACAAGTTCAGAAGCATGAGGACCGACGCCGAGAAGGACGGAGTAGCCCGTCTTTCCACCGGAGCCAGCGACAGCAGGATCACCAAGGTCGGCAAGTTCATAAGAAAGGTGAGGATCGACGAGCTTCCTCAGCTCTTCAATATAATCAAAGGCGATCTGACCATAGTAGGGCCCCGTCCCGAAAGGCCGGAGATCGCAAAGGAATACGAAAAGACTTTGCCCGAATACGCCATGAGGCTTCAGGCTAAGGCCGGACTCACCGGTTACGCCCAGGTATTCGGAAAATACAATACCACTCCCTATGACAAGCTCCTGATGGACCTCATGTACATAGCAAACGCCAGCGTGTTCGAGGATCTCAGGATAATCTTCTCCACTGTGAAGATCCTCTTCCAGCCCGAGAGTACTGAGGGCATCGAGGACGGACAGACCACCGCCATGGAGAACGGTCAGGCGGAGAACGATTTCAAGTAAAAGATCACGCTCACGGACAGGAGGGCCGGAAGTGACAGATAACAAAAAAACCATCTGGATAATAAATCAATATGCTTCGCACCTCACCACGAGGCACGAGGAGCTGGCAAGGTCCTTTGCGAGCCAGGGATACGGTGTAGCAGTCATCACCTCATCCTTCCATCACGGAAGGCGTGAGTACATGTTCGACACTCCGGTGGCTTACACTGAGCCCTTCCCGGGAGTGACCTACGTATATCTTCATTCAGGTCCTTCATACCAGAGTAACGGAGCAGGCAGGATCCTCAACATGCTGGACTTCTGCCGCCTGGTTGGAAAGTATCAGAAGGAGATCGCTGAGAAGACGGGAAGGCCGTCATTTGTGATTGCTTCATCCGCGCCTCCCTTCGTCTGGGAGACCGGCTACAAAACAGCAAAAGAATTCAAAGCGAAATTCATCGCTGAATTCCGTGACATCTGGCCCATGTCCCTGGTGGACATCCAGGGCGTGAGCCCCAGTCATCCGCTGGTAAAGATGCTCGATGTAGTCGAAAAGAGGGCCTACAAAAGAGCCGACGCCATCGTTTCCACCATGCCCTATGCGTATAAGCACGTCATGGAAGTGGCAGATGTTCCCAGAGAAAAGATCCACTGGATGCCTAACGGCATCAACGTGGCTGACGTGAAAGCGTCCCTTGAAAGCGATATGGAGATCCCGAAGGATCTCAAGGAATATCTGGATTCTCA
>CACZGZ010000109.1 GCA_902780845.1 uncultured Eubacteriales bacterium | reverse complement strand
GGTGCATCCGCAGGAGCGGTATCGGTCATCATGTACGGATATCTTTCGTTCTTAGGAGGATACGGCACCATGGTAGGAGCTTTCGGAGGAGCAGTGCTCAGTATAGTTATGGCCCTTAAGATCGCTACCATCAGGAACAAGGTCACCGCAACTCAGCTGGTGCTTGCGGGTATCGCGGTCTCAGCTCTTTTCAGTGCTATAACAAACTTCATGATATATCATACCAAGACGGGATCCGATAAAGTCAAGACGGCAACGTACTGGATGATGGGTTCCTTAAGCGGAGCATCGTGGGAAAAACTGAAATATGCTACGATCGCTTTTGCCGTATGCTTCGTCGTCATACTGTTTTTGACGAAGCAGCTGGACGTCCTTCTTTTAGGTGATGACGTAGCATCCACTGTAGGAGTAAACACTGATAAGCTGAAACTTGTGATAATAATAATCGCCACACTGCTCACGGGTATCATAGTGTCGATCTCCGGAACCATCGGTTTCGTAGGTCTGACGATCCCTCATATCACAAGATCGATAGTAGGCACAAAACACAAGTGGCTTGTTCCTGCCTCGATGCTGGTAGGCGGGACCTTCCTGGTGATAGCGGATATACTGAGCAGAGTCGTAGTAGCTCCTGAAGAACTGCCTATCGGAGTAGTTTCGGCCTTCTTCGGAGCGCCCTTCTTCCTGTACCTGATCAGGAAGTCAAACGGAAAGATAGGAGGCTGACGATGAGTGAGAATACTTTGAACGTAAAGCTGAACGTCAGCGATCTCAAGTACTCCATCAATTCCAAAGTTATAGTTGACGGAGTGAGCCTTGACGTTGAAGAGGGGACCTTCGTAGGTCTGGTAGGGCCTAATGGCTGCGGCAAATCCACGCTTCTTAAAAACATCTATAAGGTATATACTCCAAGCCGCGGAGCCGTATATATAGACGGAAAGAGCGTATTCGAGATGACCAACAAAGAATCCGCCCTTGAGATGTCCGTAATGCAGCAGGAAAACAACGTGGAGTTCGACATGAACGTTTTCGATATGGTTATGCTGGGGCGCTTTGCCCATCAGAAGATGTTCCATAACGATATGCATGCCGAAGGAGAGATCGTGCGAGCCGCCCTCAGGGAAGTAGGGATGGAAGGCTATGAGAAAAGGAGCTTCCTGTCCCTTTCCGGCGGCGAAAAACAGAGGACGCTGGTGGCCAGAGCTCTTGTACAGCAGGCACAGCTGATCATCCTTGATGAACCCACGAACCATCTGGATATAGGCTATCAGTATCAGATCATGAACATATTGAAAAGTCAGGATGTTACTGTTTTTTCTTCTGTCCATGATTTGAACATAGCAGCCTGCTACTGTGATAAGATCATTCTGATGAAAAAAGGAAGGATCTATGATGTGGGTACGCCTGAAGAAATGTTTGTTCCATCAAAGATAAAAGATCTGTTCGGCGTGGATACCCAGATCAGTATCAACAGTGTAACAGGTAAGCCAAATGTAATATTTATGCCGGATGTACGATTCTGATCCTACAGGACCGGAAGATGTAAATGCTTATTCAAAGAGAAAGGAATAATATGGAAAACAAAGCAATTCTCGTCGTGAGTTTCGGCACATCTTACCCTGAAACAAGGAGTAAGACCATCGACATTATAGAAGAAGAACTTGTGAAAAGGTTCCCGGACAGAACATTCTACCGCGCATGGACCAGCGGCATGATCCGCAAAAAGATAAAGGAAAGAGATAACACGGTCATTTTCTCTGTTGATGAGGCTCTGGACCAAATGGAAAAAGATGGCATAACAGACCTTCTCGTGCAGCCGACACATCTGGTGGCAGGAGAAGAGTATGACAAAATCATGAACCGGATCTGCGCCAATCAGAACAGATTCCAAAGCGTTTCTTTGGGAGAACCCCTGATCAGTTCATTCAGAGATGTATATCATGTCGCAAGAATACTAGAGAGCAGATATTCTGAACTGACAGATAAAGACATGCTTGTGCTTATGGGACACGGAAGCGCGAAATTAGAGTTTGACGCCTATGAAGAACTGAAGAGACAGTTCAATAAAGATGGACATGATAACTACGCGATAGGTACTGTGGAATTCACTCCGGGAATCGAGCCTGTGCTTGAAAAAGTAAATGAGTTTAAACCTGGGAGAGTATTCCTGACACCGCTTCTTCTGGTTGCAGGGGATCATGCTACCAATGATATGGCAGGCGATGGTCCGGATTCCTGGAAGAATCAGATCGAGGCTCTGGGGCCGCAGGTGGAATGCCATGTCAGAGGCCTGGGAGAATTTCCGGAAGTGGTAAAGATGTATATCTGGCATGCAGAGCATGCGAGTGTGATCAAATAAAGTTTATTATTTTGGAAACGCAGAATACAGAAATAAACCTCCTGTAATATATGCGAAACCAAAGAAATAAAAAAAGACCTCGATGAAGAGGTCAGGAAAAGACCTCAACGGTGAGGTCTTTTCCTTTTTGATGGTTTATTTACAGCTTTTTCAGAAGACCGGTGGCTTCGTTAAATTCATTGATGAGGTCGTCGATCTTCGACGCAGCCTTGGCAGCCGCACCCCAGGTGCCTTCCTGGTCATACCAGAGGGCGTTCAGTTCTTCAACGGTCTTGCCCTGCTGTTCCACCCAGGTGTAGTACTTGAGATTGTGGATGCGCTTTCTGTCGGTGTATCTCAGTTCCAGCATGCTGTCGGTCTTTTCACCCAGGATATGCGTGTGGAAGTCGATGGCGGCTTTTTCATGGCTGTACTCACCGTCGCGGGCCCTCATTTCCTCGATCCTTGAACCGTACATCGCGGCGGAGTCGGTAAGGACGGTGGCGACCACGTCGTTTTCATCGAGTTCATAGTACTTGGCCATCTTGATGCAGCAGAGCGCATTGGCTATGCCGGAAATGCCGAAGTATCCGAGAAGGTCCACGAGTTCAGGATCCACGCCCTGCTCTTTGAGATAGGCGCGGCCGATGGGCTCGTTGAAGAGGCGAAGCGTTTCCACGGGATCCTCGTCGTCGATGGCGATCACCATATCCGTATTCTTAACGTTATGTATCCAGGGAACATGTCTGTCGCCGATGCCTTCGATCCTGTGATCGCCGAAGCCGTTATCCAGAAGAGTAGGGCACTGCAGGGATTCGCCCACGCCCAGTTTAGCGGTGGGGTAAAGCTCTTTCAGTCTGTCACCGGAACCCATGGTTCCTGCGGAACCGGAACAGAAGGCCATGCCGGCGAAGCGGCCGTTCTCTCCTTTGATCTCCTCAAAGGCATCTGAGATAGCGTTGGCAGTTACGTTGTAATGCCACATGTAGTTTCCCATCTCCTGGAACTGGTTGAAGACCCAGACGTCGTCCTTCGCCTTGAGCTCGGCAACAGTATCGTAGATGGCTTTAACGTTGGATTCGGATCCGGGAGTTGCGATAACTTCTGAAGCGACACCTTCGAGCCATTCGAATCTCTCACGGCTCATGCCTTCAGGAAGGATAGCTATGGAGTGGCAGCCGAGAAGTGCGCTGTTGAAGGCGCCGCCGCGGCAGTAGTTTCCGGTGGAAGGCCATGCGCCCTTGTGGTAGGTGGAATCAAACTGACCGGTGACCAGAGGGGGAACCAGACAGCCGAAGGCTGCTCCGACCTTGTGAGCTCCGATGGGGAACCATCTTCCCAGCATGCAGATGATGCGTGCCTTGACTCCTGTAAGTTCAGGGGGCAAAACTATATAGTTCGGACCGTGATAGAGTCCGCCGAAATCCTTTTGCTCATTCTTCCAGGTTATCCTGAAGAGGTTGAGGGGATCGATGTCCTGCATGCCTACTTTGACAAGCTTTTCCTTGATTTTTTCAGGAACCTTGGAAGGATCTCTCTGTTGTTCGATGGTGGGGAGGATGATATTCATCTCCTTAGCGCGCCCGATGTTGTTCTTAAGTCCTTTTGAATTGATGGTAAGGTCTATCATATTCTTTCCTCTCCTTTATTTAAGTCTGTCCCTGACGATCTGAGCAAAAAATCCTGCTCCGACCTCAAGTATATCATCATTAAAATCATATTTTGCATTGTGAAGATCGGGGTCATCAGCTCCCTTGCCGCTTCCGAAGAAGACGAAGCAGCCGGGGATCTCCTTGAGGAACCTTCCAAAGTCTTCGGAGGTAAGGGGAGCAGTCACGTCGGTATCGACGTTTTCACTGCCGACTGTCCTGGATGCAGCAGCGGCTGCATACTTCACGCAGACCGGATCGTTTACAGTGGGTATGAATTCGTGGGTGAACTGAAAATCGCATTCAGCCTCGTTCATGCGGCAGATACCCTCGCATATGTCTCTCATCCTGTCTTCGACTGTTTTTTGGGAGACCGGATCGAGACTCCTGGTGTCTCCCTTTATGACTG
>CACZGZ010000108.1 GCA_902780845.1 uncultured Eubacteriales bacterium | reverse complement strand
AGTCGAACCTGCATGGTGTTACCCACACGGACCTGAACCGTGCGCGTCTGCCAATTCCGCCATATCCGCATGTTCTTTGCTGAACATTGTTATTATATATCATCCCCTGCAAAAAATCAAAGACTTTTTGCTTTTTACACTAAAAACATTTTGTGCTATACTTGTAATGTCCCGGGCAGGCATTTAGCTGGCCCGGAACACGAAACCATTATGGAGATAACTATGAAAGAAATACTATTGAAACCACAGGAACCATACTTCAGTCACCTGGAGGTGGACGTGCTGGATTTCCCGAACGGGACATCAGCGGAACCGCGCAAAAGGATGACCGTTACCATTGAATACTCTGAATTCGATGTGAATCAGATCAGAAGAGACGGCCGCGATCTGAACGGAGTCATGGAATACTATAACGACTGGCTCTATGATCTCATCCGGGCCAGGCTTCTGGACGACTGGACACCGGTCGGCGGTCTTGAGGAAACAATGAGTATAGTCAAAGATCATATATCCGGAATGTTTGAGGCGTGACTTTGAAAGAAAAAGAGACCGTTAAAACTCAATCATCCCGGCAGAACGAACTTGTAAATGACTTCACCGAGGGAAATGTGACCGGCAGGCTGATCAGGTTCGCCACACCGCTGTTTCTCGGGAATATGCTTCAGGTAGTCTACAACATGGTGGACATGATGATCGTCGGAAACGTGATAGGTAAAGCAGGGCTCTCCGCAGTATCCATCGGAGGAGATCTGAATAACCTTCTCACCTTCCTTGCAATGGGATTCACCAATGCGGGAACTATCATAATATCCCAGTATATAGGAGCAGGTCAGCGCAGGAATGTAGGCCGATTCATAGGAACCTTTGCCATCAGCATGACTTCTTTCGCGCTAATCATGACATTTATAGCTGCACTTCTCCATGAAAACATACTTAACTGGATGAACACTCCGCCTGAAGCCTGGTCAGAGGCTAAAAACTACTGTCTGACGTGCATCCTGGGATTATTGTTCATCTATGGATATAACGCGGTTAGCGGCGTTCTGAGAGGCATGGGAGACTCCAGGCATCCCTTCATATTCATCGCTTTAGCTGCTGCTCTTAATATCGTCCTGGATTGCGTATTCGTCATCGGGCTTAATACAGGAGCCTTCGGAGCCGCTCTGGCCACAGTCATCAGTCAGGGCTTCAGCTTCATAGCCTGCGTCTTCTTTCTCGCCAAAAACCGTCACAGACTGGGATTTGAGATAGACAGAAGCTGTCTCAGGGTCGACAGGGACATGTTCCTCACCATGGTGAAGCTGGGAATCCCCATGGCTCTTAAGAGCACGTCGGTAGCCTTCTCCAAGATGTTCGTCAACTCGTATATAAATTCCTTTGGAGTCACCGTTTCTGCAGTTACAGGCATAGGTTCTAAGCTGAACCACATGATAGCCCAGTGTTCCAACGCCTTCAATACAGCTGGGTCTGCTATGGTTGGTCAGAACATCGGGGCTGAAAAATACGACCGCGTGCCGAAGATCCTGATCTCCGATTTCAGCATAATGGCCGTGATCGGTTCTTTAGGGGCAGCTGTACTCATTTTGTTCCCCGAAGTCGTGTTCGGACTTTTCACTCAGGAACCTGAAGTGCTGGACGTCTGTATGGAGTTCATTCCGGTGGCAGTTGTCATCTTCATCGGCTCCGCATTCAGAGCACCTGCCAATGCTCTTTCAAACGGAACCGGTAACTTCGCTGTGAATTTCGCCATAGCCATACTGGACGCAATCGTTATCCGTATAGGTCTGGCTCTTCTCTTGGGTCTCACCTTCGGGATGGGTTACACCGGCTTCTGGTTCGGCGATGCCATCGCAGGGTTCACACCCTTCGTAGTAGGAGGCATCTTCTACCTGAGCGGCAAATGGAAGACTAATAAATACGTTATAAAGAAGTAAAAAATAAGCCGGAGGCTGAAACCTCCGGCTTTGTTTTTATTCAAGTTTACCCTGCTCCTTCGCAAAGTCGAGCAGGTCTTTTATTCGCCTGTTCTGGGTGCCTATCGGCACTCCCGCGTCTATAACCTTACTGCAGGAAGTTATCAGTTCCTTTGCCCTTTCGAAGGCAGCGTCCCCGATCTCCTCAAAAGGTTCCTCCGTCACCACCTCGCAGGCAAGGAGCCTTGCAAGCTGGTAATCCATATCGTTCAGATAGAGCGGTCCCGCTGCGAATGCCGTGTTGGTCTTCTGAAGTTCTCTGAAGACGGGTATTCCCGTTCCTCCGGAACTTATGACGAAGACTTCAGGCTTGTCCCCTGCGGGTTTCATCAGCTCGATCGAACCGAACATGGGATCAAAGAATCCGTTATCGATATTATAGAGTTCCTTTATGACGTCTTCCTGGAAGACTTCCTGAGGCGAACCGTATCTTGTGATATGATCTCCTGAAACGCAGACGATCTTGTCGGATATCTTCTGAGCCAGGTCTATCTCATGAAGGGTCATGATGATGGTGATGCCGTTCTGCTTGGCCATCCTTCCCAGGATGCTGAGAAGTTCCAGCTTGTACCTGATATCCAGGAAGGACGTAGGCTCGTCCAGAATGATGATCTCAGGCTCCTGACAGATAGCTCTCGCCAGCAGGATACGCTGCTTCTGTCCGTCTGAGATGGCGTTGAAATCGCGGCCTCCCAGATCCAGTGCGTTTACCGCGCGAAGCGCGTCATCTACCTTTTCTTCATCCTCATGGGAGAGAATTCCGAGACGTCCTGTGTATGGATAACGTCCGGTAGCAACGATATCGTGGCAGGTAAGGAGTTCCGTCTTCAGCCTTTCGGTGAGGACTACTGCCATCTTGGTTGACAGCTCCTTATACGAGATCGATCTGATCTCCTGGCTGTCGAACATTACCTGGCCGCCGATGATCTCCAGCTGCCTGGTGATACTCTTCAGGATAGTTGACTTTCCTGCCCCGTTAGGTCCTATCAGCGTAACGATATCGCCTTTTTTGATATCAAGACAGATATCGTGGATCAGGACTTTTTTGTTGTATCCTACGGAGAGGTTCGAGAGTTCGAAATACTTTTCGTTCATTTCATCCCCCTCCTTCTGTTTATCATCATGTAGATGACTACCGGCGCACCGAAGATGGACGTAACGGTGCTGATGTTGAGTTCCAGAGGCGCAAAGGCAAGCCTTGCGATCAGGTCACAGAACATGCAGAACACCGCTCCTCCTACAAATGTGGCAGGTATCACCACTATCGGCTTGGACGTACCGAGAGCTCCCTTGATCAGGAAAGGCACTGCGATACCCACGAAGGAGATAGGCCCTGCGAAAGCCGTAACTGTTGCCGAGAATATGCTGGAAAGCAGGATCAGCGCTACTCTGAAGAATTTGATGTTGACTCCGATGGACTGAGCGTAGGCTTCTCCCAGCTGATAAGCTCCTATGGGCTTGGAGCAAAGGAAGGTAAGCACAAAGGTTATGCCCACCACTACAGCTGTGATATGCACGTTCGACCAGCTCATGCCTGAGAAGCTTCCCAGGGACCAGCCGTGAAGGTTCACAATGTCGGAATCGCTTGCGAAGGTAACTATGAAATCAGTCACTGCCGAGCAGATGTATCCTATCATGATACCCGCGACCAGAAGGGCTGCCATATTCTTTATGCGCCTTGCCACCAGAAGAATGAATCCTATGGATACCAGGGATCCCACAAATGCCGCTGCTATAAGGGAATAGGAATTCATTGTATACCCCAGGCTGAGACTGAATATCATGGTAAACGCTACTACCATCTTAGCCCCGGATGAGATACCCAGGACGAAGGGGCCTGCGATGGGATTCTCAAAGAAGGTCTGAAGCAGGAAGCCGGATAAGCTCAGGGCTCCTCCCAGCATTGCCGCCATCAGTATTCGCGGAAGCCTTATTCTCCAGATGATATCCATCTCCTTGGCCTCTCCGGTCCTTTTGAAAATGATCTCCAGTATCCTTGAAATGGGGATATTCACGTTCCCGGAGTTGATGTTCACCACGATTATCACGCAGAACGCGATGGCGAGTACAGCGAACACCGCCGTATAACGGCTCCGCCTCCTCAGATTTTCATGGCGAAAGCTTTCGACTGCCGTATTATTTTCTGCGATATTATTATCTGACATATATTACTCCAGTTTTGTGATATATTGCAACTGACTCTCGGGATCATCAGACGTAAATAAGGTGTGGAAATCCATGATCATATCGCCTGCGATATCTGTTCTCTGGTACATCGACCCTCCGGATGACCAGCAGTTCCCTTCCTTAACAGCCTTGAGTTCAGACATGATTGGGTCTTTAGCGAGCAGATCGTCAAGAGTCTTGACCGAACTGTCTATGGAAGCGTTATAAACAATATAATCCGCATCCTGGGCAATATCATAAAAGGCTTCTATTGTCATGGGAATAGTTGATTTTCCTGCCTCATCCGTTACATCC
>CACZGZ010000107.1 GCA_902780845.1 uncultured Eubacteriales bacterium | reverse complement strand
AGCACGGCGTTTCCTGTTCCTGCCAGGCAGCAGAGGCCGTTTCCAAGCACCAGCAAAATAAAGAATATGATGGAGGACCTGAAGCCCCCGATCTTATCCGTGACTTCTCCGAAGACTATCTTTCCGACTGTAAGAGCCGCCCCGATGATGCTCATGAGGGTCGCTGCGAACACGGCGGTGAAGCCTTCTGAGGTATAGAGCACGGGGATGTGCATGATCCCCGGGTTGCCCTGAGCTCCCATGAGGAAGCTGCCGGCACATGAGAAGATAAGCACAGCCTTGGTGATGGGCGCTTTTATGGTTCTCGGAGCCGAGATATCCTGAGCGGCCTGCTTCAGCCTCTCGCGGTTTTCTCCCAGGCGCGTAAGTCCCATATCGTGGGGATAGTTCCTGATGGTAAGGTAGATGACCGCCGCGCAGAGAAGTATGAAGGCCGCCTCTATCCTGAACACGGTGGGCATGCTCAAGGTGCTGAGGAGCCCCGTCACTACGGGCGGAAGTATGATGGATCCCAGGCCCGAACCTGCCGAGCAGATGCTGATGGCGAGGGCTTTGTGATCGTCGAACCACCTGGTCATCAGGATGGATACGGGGACCATCGAGCCGAAGCCGTAGGCGAGTCCGGAAACTCCTGCGCCTACCGCGAAAAGCGTGAAGTCGGACGCAAAAGAATATATCAGAAAGGTCAGTCCTCCGAAGGCGGCTGCAAGGGAACCGCCGACCCTTATGTTGAAGAGGTCGTAGTATTTTCCGATAAGAAGCATGCAGACGAAGGCCACGACCAGTCTCATGGTTACGAGCGTGGAAGTCTGTGCGTTGGTCAGTCCGAATTCGTCCCTGATATAGGGCATGTATATGGAGAAGGCGTTTGATACCGCCCCCATTGTAATAAAGATGAGCAAAGTACCTGCGGCGCAGATCGTCCAGGCATAATGATGCTTTTTCATAAACACCTCGTTAAAACAAAATCAGGCATCATTATAACTCAAATCGGGGAGGTTGTAAAGGAAGCACACATTGACATGTTGTTAAAAAAATGATACCATTTTAGTATAATAAAGCCTTAAAGAAAGGAGATTTGGAATGTTGACCATTGGGGGATTTACGATCAGTATGGTATGGATATGGCTGGCAGCTGCCATCATATTCATAATAATAGAAGCTGTCACGGTGGGACTGACTACCATCTGGTTCGCGGCAGGCGCTTTGGTTGCGCTTATCCTGGCGCTCATCAAGGTAGGCGTTGGAGTTCAGGTGGCTGTATTTCTCATCCTGTCCCTGGTGCTTCTGGCTACAACGAGAAAGATATTCGTGAATAAACTCAAGACCGGCTCTGAAAAGACGAACGTGGACGCTCTCGTAGGGGAAGAGGCGGTGGTGCTCGAGGATATCACGCCATTCAACACCGGCCTGGTGAAGGTAAAGGGCCAGAACTGGACAGCTATCGCGGCCGATAAGGACGCATCGATCCTTAAGGGCAGCACAGTAAAGATAAAAGCAATTGAGGGTGTAAAATTAATAGTTGAGTAAAGGAGGAAAAAATGGGACACATAATCACTTTCATAGTGCTGGCAATAATTTTGCTGATAATCATTGCGCTTCTGGTAACCAATATCAGGATAGTACCGCAGGCGCAGGCATTCGTAGTCGAGAGACTCGGCGCATATAAGGAAACATGGCAGGTAGGCCTTCATTTCAAGATCCCTCTCATCGACAGAGTGGCACGAAGGGTATCGCTTAAGGAAAAGGTAATAGATTTCGATCCCCAGCCCGTTATCACAAAGGATAACGTAACCATGGAGATCGATACCGTAGTATACTATCAGATCACAGACCCGAAGCTCTATGCATACGGCGTTGAGAGCCCCATGGCAGCTATAGAGAACCTGACCGCCACGACTCTCCGTAACATCATAGGCGATCTGGAACTGGATGAATCCCTCACATCACGTGAACTCATCAACTCCAAGATCAGGATCGTGCTTGACGAAGCTACAGACCCCTGGGGAATCAAGATCAACCGTGTAGAAGTAAAGAACATCACACCTCCCAGAGATATCCAGCAGGCTATGGAAAAGCAGATGAGAGCTGAACGTGAGAAGCGTGAAGCCATCCTGAACGCTGAAGGTACCAAGGCATCCGCCATCCTCGTTGCAGAAGGAGAGAAGGAAGCCGCTATCCTCAAGGCCGAAGCCAAGAAGCAGATGGCTATCCGCGAAGCTGAAGGTCAGGCAGAAGCTATCAGGCTCGTAAACGAAGCTACCGCATATGGTCTTAAGGCTATAAAGGAAGCTGAAGCCGATGAATCCGTCATCAAACTTAAGAGCCTCGAAGCTTTCCAGAAGGCCGCAAACGGTCAGGCTACCAAGATCATTATCCCTTCGGAGATCCAGGGTATCGCAGGACTGGCAGCAGCAGCCAAGGAAGTAATCAAAGAATAATATTTGAAACGATCAAAGTGTCCCTGAGAGCGCAAAAAACGTTTCTCAGGGACACTTTTTTTGAGAAATCTCCAAAACCAAATCAAAAGATGTCCCTGTAGAAGTAAAACAGCTTCCTCAGGGACACTTTTTTGTTGGAATGGTCGTTTGATGGTAAGAAAAGTGTCCCTGGCGGGAGAAAACCTTTTGCACAGGGACACTCTTACAGTTCAAAGTATAAATCCTGCTATAAGATAACAGATGAAGGCCAGCACCGCGCAGGGTATCATGTAAGGTGTGCTCACCTTGGTCTGCCTGAAGTTGGAGACCTCGGTGGATGCGGCCGTCATTATGACGTTATCGGAGTAGAAGCAGTAGCAGCATCCGAAGGCTACGCCGCTCATGATGGCTGCGACGATCACCGGAGGATATACACCCAAGGCAGCTGCCAGAGGCAGGAAGATGGGTACGCTTATTACCTGCATTGACCAGTAGCCCGCGGTGGCAAAGGTAGCAAGGGCCACCAGAAGGAAGGTCATGGCGGGTAGAAGTTCTCCCGGGACCAGGGCTCCGATCTTGGCGATCATGTATTCAAAGAAGCCCAGCTTGCCGTTCACGTTGGAAAGGGTGAACGCAAAGGTAACGAGCACCATAAGGGGGAACATGCTCTTGGCTCCGTCAAGGAAATCATCCACATATTTTACCGGGCTTATGATGCGCTGTGCCATGTACATGATGAACTGTACGGCTATGGCGATCACGCAGCCGAAGGTAAGGTCGCAGTCGAAAATGAGAGTGCCTGCGATCAGCGCGATAAGAGGAAGGGCCACGTTCCAGGCTGAGGTGGCGGGAACGTCCTCAACGTCATCCATCTGAAGCATGCCGCCTCCGGCCTCGTCTGCGGGAACGGTGCTTCCGCCGTCAGATACCCTTTTATATGACTCTTTGAGGGCGCCGAACTTGCCGATGACCCCCAGATCCACCAGAAGGCAGCAAAGCACTGCGATTATGGGGAAGAACATGAGGGGAACTGCTTTTGCGTAATCTGCGAAGCCCAGGCCTTCGTCTGAGATGAGTCCGATGTGGAAGCCAGCCCAGCTTGAGAAGGGCACGAGGCAGCACATGGACGCGGCGACTGCTGCTGCCTGCATCGAAAGGTGCTCCCTGGGGATGCCGTTTCTGTCGGTGAGATCTCTTAAGGAAAAGCCCACTGTCAGGACGTTCAGGAAGTCGTCCACGAACATCATGATGCCAAGCACCCAGGCGAGAAGGATGGGTTTTTGGGGACCGCTTGCGTATTTGCTCAATATATCGCCAAATCCCGATATGGCGCCCGAAGTCTGGAACAGTTTGATCAGGCCTCCGAAGGCAAAGAGTATTATGAATACGAACTGGAGTGACCAGCTGGAGAGGGTCTCATAGAGCACGTCAACGAAGCCGCCTAAAAATCCCGTTCCGTTCAGGATGGCGACTCCGACGAAGGTGGCCAGAAGAAGCATCTCCATTATTCGTTTTGTAAGGAGCGCTCCCACGATCAGGACTATGATGGGGAGGCAGGAAATAAAACCGTATTCCATGTCTGTCAGTTATTTAAAAGCAGGTAAATGGTTGGGTTCGTTATACTTGAATACCTGTACGGGGTCGGGCTCAGGCTCGCCTCCGGAGATAGAGCAGTAACCGCCGTAATTCGAGGATGCCCAGCCGATATAGGTCTTTCCGGGATTGAGGGGAACGTCCTCTCCTGTGTTGGGGTCGTAGAGGCGGAGCTTGCCGTTCTCCACGGTCCACTTGATGTTCTGCACGGCGCCGCAGCTTGCGAGATATGCGTCTCCTCCTGCGAAGTCATAGTTGCAGTAGGTGGTGGACACCTTGGTCACGTAGTAGGTGGTATCCATCAGGATGAGAAGGTTGTCCCTCGCCACACCTGTCTCGAAGTCGGAAGTGTAATACTTCTGAGTCTTCTTGTCGTAGTACCACTCGGTGGATTTGGATATGTTGGAGAACTGCACGTAGAGATCGTGGCATGAAGCCTTCGCTCCGCGCGGTTCCTTGGTTTCATAGAATTTCAGG
>CACZGZ010000106.1 GCA_902780845.1 uncultured Eubacteriales bacterium | reverse complement strand
GAAATATGGATCTGTGCTTTTGGATTCGATGTATTTCATATTGCACTCCCGGACAGCGTCTGTGATATCCGGCGCTGTCTCATGAAAATTGTACCTTTATGCCATTTCAAAGTCAAATTGTTTTATACGCAAAAAGCACGCGCCGGAATTGTGATTTCCGGCGTGTGCCGCCTGTTACCAAGGCTATTCAAACCTTTACATTGCGGCTTTTATCAGTTATAATCTCAATATGTAAAAAACGTCAGGCGGATCTTTACGGTCCGCCTTTAAATAATGCACGAAAGGCAAATATATGAAAGTAAACGACATCTTACACGGATTCAAAGTGGTCAATGTCCGCGAGAGCAAAGAACTGAAAGGCACTCTTTACGAGATGGAGCATCTGAAGACGGGAGCTCTGCTCATCTGGCTGGACAACGGCTGCGATAACAAGCTGTTCTCAGCTACCTTCAAGACTCTTCCCTGGGATAACACCGGAGTCTTCCATATTCTGGAGCATTCGGTGCTGGCAGGCTCGGACAACTATCCTGTGAAGGAGCCCTTCCTGGATCTCATCAAGAGTTCCATGAACACCTTCCTGAACGCCATGACCTTCCCGGATAAGACCATGTATCCTGTATCATCCAGGAACGAACAGGATTTCATAAATCTCACCCGCGTATATCTGGACGCAGTGTTCCGTCCCGCCATCTATCACAACGACAGCATCTTCCGTCAGGAAGGCTGGCATTACGAGGTCGAGGACGATGAACCCTTCTATAACGGCGTGGTATTCAACGAGATGAAGGGATCCTATGCTTCCGTGGATACTCAGATAGAAGACGAACTTCAGAAGGCTCTCTTCCCCGACAGCATCTACGGCTTCATTTCAGGAGGCGACCCTCAGGAGATCCCGGATCTCACCTACGAAAACTTCCTGAGAGCCCACAGCGAGTTCTATTCCCCTTCAAACTGCAGGATCTGGCTGGACGGAGACGTTCCCCTCGACAGAGTGCTGGGGATCATAGATGACGAATACCTTTCCACCTTTGAGAGAGATGAAAGGGTCCACGAGATAAAGATGCAGGAACCCGTTCCTTCCATTGATACCGTAAGATTCTATCAGATCGGAAAGGACGAGGATGAGGCTAAAAAATCCCATCTGGTTCTCGGTAAAGTTTTCTCCGACTGGGAAGACCGCAAAAGAAACATTGCCTATACTCTGGTCTCAATTTACCTTGCGGGAGACAACGAATCTCCTCTGAAGCGCGCGATACTTGAAAAGGGTCTTGCTCAGGACGTTGAATTCACCATAATGGACGGCATAGCACAGCCTTTCTATGCGATCGTCTTCAGAAACATGGAATCTTCCGATAAGGAAGAGATCCTGAAGGTTTACCGCAGCACCCTTGAGAGGATACTTGAAGAAGGCATCGATAAAGATTCCCTCACAGGCTGCATCAACAGATTCGATTTCTCCTTAAGAGAGACAGGCGAACCTCAGGGACTCTACAGGGTGATAAACGCCATGAGTTCATGGCTGTACGGCGGGGATCCTTTGCTGTATCTTGAAAGCGACCATCTGGTCCGCGAGCTGAGGGAAGCCCTGGACGGCACCCTCTACACGGATATCATCAGGGAGCTTCTGGACGAGACCGGACTGGTCACCATCACCATGCTTCCTTCTAAGACAAAGGGCGATGAGGACGCTGAGAAGGAATACAGGAGAGTTACAGAAGAATACTCTTCCTTCAGCGAAGAGGAACTCAAGGAAGTTGAAGACATATATAATAGAATGAGAAAATGGCAGGATACGCCCGATTCACCGGAAGCGGTGGCAACGCTTCCCGTTCTGGAACTGTCAGACGTGGATCCTAAGCCTCAGTGGATCGAGCCCGAAGTAAGGGAGAAGAACGGCGTGAAATTCCTTTACGAACCCATCTTCACCAATGGCGTAGCTCACGTAAACCTGTACTTCTCGCTTTCAGGGATCTCTGAAAACGGCCTTAAGATGGCATCTGCCATGACTGAGTTCATAGGCCTGCTTCCTACTAAGAAGCATACGGCCGCGGAACTCCAGAAGGAGACGAGAAAGATCTTCGGCGGCCTGGATTACAACGTGATCACTCCCTGGGTCAAGGGAGATACAAGCTGGGCTAAGCCGATCTTCGCCGTGAACTTCAGCGTTCTCGAAGAAAACCTGGAGCAGGCTATCGACCTCGCTATCGAGATCCTCACTGAGACAGATTACGATAACAAAGACATAATCTCCGAAAACCTCCTCCAGTGCAAGGAAGCCATCTATCAGGGCATCATGGGCTCCGGCAACCGTTTCGCAGCGAGACGCCTTCTCGCCAATTATACGGCGGCTGCTTATCTGGAAGAGAAAGTCAACGGTTACGACTTCTATCTCTTCGTCAAGAAGCTGCTTGATGACATGAAGGAGGATCCCGGTAAGTTCGTCGAAACCTGGAAATGGCTTGCCGGTCAGATCTTCACCTCATTCCGTCTGATGGTCGGTGAGACATCCACCGAAAGACACGACGTACTCGAGAGATTCGCAGCTGAACTTCCTGAAGGCGATCCCGCTCCTGACTTCATAGAAATACCCGTCAGGGGAGAAGCGAAGAAGGAAGCCATACTGATCCCCGCGGGAGTTTCCTTTGCGGCCTTCGGCGCGAACATGCACAAGTACGGCTTCGTATCAGACGGAAGGTTCCAGGTCCTCAGCCAGATCATGACATACGGCTATCTCTGGGATGAGATCAGGGTCCACGGCGGAGCCTACGGCTGCGGATTCAGCACCGGCCTCACCGGAAATCTTGTGTTCACTTCCTACAGAGACCCCAACCCTCAGAATTCCCTTAAGGTATACGCCAACGCCGGCGACTTCATCAGGGACTACACCGAAAGCGACGAAGATCTCACAAAGTATATCATCTCATCCGTCGCAGGAATGGACGGCCTCGTAAGTTCAGCAAGACGCGGTTACGGTCAGGAACTGAACTACATCAGGGGAACCGACTACAACGATCTTCTCACAATCAGGAAGCAGATGCTTGCCACAGACAAGGCTCAGCTGGCCGAACTCGCCGAGCTCTTCGACAAGGCAGGCCTCGACGGCTCAGCCTGCGTCATCGGAAACGAAGATGCAATCTCACCTGATGACAGCTGGGAGGTGTACAGGCTGTAAATATTCAGATTAAAAAAAGCAGGAAACACTCAGTTTTCCTGCTTTTTTTATTTATTAAGCCCTTTTATATAATATATGATCCTCTTCCTATCTTCCTCGTTGTTTTTTTTATAATATGATATAAATTCAAACATATCCGGATCTGTCGTTTTTCTTATCACGATCTGATCCGGACTGGAATCATCTGTCCTCCCCATGAGGTAATCCACCGAAGTGCCTAATTTCTGAGCTATTATTTCTATTACTTGTACAGACGGCACTCTCTCCCCGGATTCATATCTTCCATATCCCATTTTTGACATATCCAGCATCCTTGCCGCATCTGCCTTACTTATTTTAAGTTTTTCCCTTACTTCAATCAGTCTTTCAGGTCTAAAACTTTCCGACATTCTTTCTTCCCTCCTTCGCTTGACGGTAACCATTGGTTATGCTATTATATGGTAACCGTCGGTTACACTTTAACACACTATTTAAATTATTTCAATATCAAAAGGAGGAACAATGGATTTTTATTTTGAAACAGAAGAAAGAAGCATAGACGGGTTAAGGGTCAGATATTCTTTATCCTTTTACAATGAATCTTACAGAGAATTTTACGGACGGATTTTTGATTTGTTGCATAACCTCCGGTTTTCTGAAGGTACCGTTATCAGAGACAGAGAAGGCAAATATGGATGGCCAGGATTTAGTTCGATCGGCCAGGTCTGGGGCAGTTGGGAACTGCCTAATGGAGATGGCTGGGATTCTACTCAAGGCACACTCGACGCTATTGAATTTAAAAAAACTCAGTATCCCGGAGTTAAAACTCTTACTTTCAGTTTGGACCGTTTATACGACTTGGATCAGAATATGGGGTGGGAATTTGTTAAATGCTATCTGATCGTATCATTGTTTAATAATGGTTTTCTCGAGGAATTTTCAGACATAGCATTGACTATAGGGAATATATCCCCTATAATTGAGGTGGTAACAAATGCCGACTATAAGTAGCTTTTATGGGATAACCATAATCATGTTTCTCAAAGATAAGGAGCACAACCCACCTCATATCCATGCCGTTACGCAGGATTTTGAAGCTCCTTTTTTATTAGAAGATGGTGAGATCATAGATGGTTACTTCCCCCCGAAAGCAAAAGCATTGGTCAAGGAATTCGTTCTTAAATATCAGACAGAACTGGAGGTCATGTGGGAGACCGGGCGGTATATCAAACTTCCCCCACTATATTGAGATGTTTCACAGAGCAATAGATCTTAAATTTATCGGAGGTACTGAAGTAGAAGTCACTTTTTCCAACGGTAAAGTCATATGTTATGATGTAAGCGTACTTTTTGACA
>CACZGZ010000105.1 GCA_902780845.1 uncultured Eubacteriales bacterium | reverse complement strand
GGCGTCAAGATGAGCCACATGGCCATCCTTATCGCGGCATATCTCAGGCTGGTATCACAGAATCCTCTTCTGAACCGCTTTGCGATGAATAAGAAGATATATGCCAGGAACCACTTCTGCGTATGCTTTGTGACGCTTAAGCCGGATAACGATACGGACACGGTTACAAAGGTGTACTTCGATCTGGACGATGATATTTTCACTGTAAACAGCAGGATAGAGGAAGCGATCGCCAAGGTGCAGAACGAAGGGGAGAATAACAGTATGGACGATTTCATGCATAAGCTCCTCGCGGTGCCTTTCCTCTTAAGAGGAGCGATCGGCGGGATCAAACTTCTGGACAAATATTTTACTATCCCCTTCAGTCTGGTGGACGTCAGTCCTTTCCACACATCACTGTTCGTAACGAACCTGGCGTCCATCAGAACAGATACCATCATGCATCATCTCTATGAATTCGGGACTACCGGAGTCTTCATCTCCATGGGAAAGCCTATCAAGAAGACCTATGTTGATGATGAAGGAAATGCCTATGAGAAGAAGATCATGGAACTGGGTATCATGACGGATGAGAGGATCGCCAACGGCCATTACCTCGGAAGGTGTTTCAGGGAGCTCGACAGATATCTCAAGAATCCCGAGATACTTGAAGAAAAGCCGAAGGAGATCAAGTGGGATCCGGACGTTAAGAAGGAACTGAAGTGGAGAAGAAAATAGGAAGATAAGTGAAAGCGGCAGCCATGATTTATGGCCGCCGCTTTTTGTTTGATCATTTTACTATCGGTGCTGTCTCTTCAGCAAGCCACAGGGCTTCCTGATCTGAGAGGTAAGGGGAGAGCATCTCGTAGACCCTGGCGTGATATGCGTTAAGGGTCTCAAGCTGGCCGTCCGTCAGGCGTCCGGGAATGATGGATGCCCTGTCGTAAGGAGCCAGGGTAAGAGTTTCGAAATCGTAGAAGTCTCTTCCGTCTCTTCCTGAGATGCGGGCTTTTTTCGTGAGGATCAGGTTCTCGATCCTGACGCCGAACTTTCCTTCGATGTATACTCCGGGCTCGTTTGAAGTTATCATGCCGGGCTTGAGAGGAGCTTCCTCCGCGCTTCTCTGGGTGCGCTTCCTGATGGACTGGGGTCCTTCATGAACGTTCATGAGGTAGCCTACGCCGTGGCCGGTGCCGTGGTTGTAGTCGAGACCCAGTTCCCAGAGGGGACGTCTTGCCATGGCATCGAGATGGCTGCCGTAAGTGCCGTCGGGGAAGCAGGCGGACATGATGTTGAGATGTCCTCTTAAGACTGCTGTGTAGCACTCCTTCATTTCCTCGGTGGGTTCTCCTACTGAAATGGTCCTGGTAACATCTGTGGTACCCTGGAGATAGTGTCCGCCGGTATCCATGAGAAGGAAGCCATCTTCGATCTTCTTGTTGCTCTCCTTGGTGGGAGCGTAGTGGATGATGGCGCCGTGGTCTCCTGAACCTATGATGGACTCAAAACTCAGGGAGATGAAATCGCTCTGAAGGCCGCGCATGTCGTCGAGATATGCTCCGATATCGAGCTCGGTCTTTTCACCGATCTTTCCGGCGTTCTTCATCTGCTTCACGTAGTAGATGGTCTTGGTGAGGGCAACGCCGTCCTTGAGGTGGGCTTTTCTGAAGTTTTCCTGCTCGACTTCGTTTTTGATGGATTTCTCTATAAGTGTCGGATTGGCTCCGAATACGGGTTCCTTCACGGATCCGATGAGAGCTTCGCTGGCCCTGTCGGGGTCTATCATGATGGGACCCTCGAGTCTGGAAACTTCTCCGTAGATGGAAGAGTAGGGTCTGAAGCGGATGCCCATATCCTCATAGTGGGCTTTTACTTCGGGGCTTACTGCTTCCCTTGAGATGTAGATTATGGCTTCTTCATCCGTTACGACGGTGAAGGCCATGGCTACAGGTGTGTAGAGGACGTCGTCTCCTCTGAAGTTGTAGAGCCAGGCTACGTCATCGAGCGATGAGATCACGATGCCCTTTGCGCCGGCTTTTTTATATGCCTTTCTGAGTGAGTCGAGCTTATCGGACACGCTTCTTCCGGAATACCTTTCTTCCAGTACCCAGATGGGAGCATGGGGGAAGCCGGGACGGTTTTCCCAGATGTTGCCGACCAGGTCGACGTCGTTCTTAAAGCGTATGTTCTTGGACCTGAGGGAATCTTTGAGGAGATCCCCGAAGGCCTTGGTCATGGTGCGGCCGTCATAGCCGAGGGTCTGACCGAAGCCCATCTTCTCCGCGAGGTATTCGTCTATCTCGGGAACTCCGGGCTCGCCCATCTTCATGAGTTTGATACCGCTTCCTTCAAGCTGTCTGCCTGCCTGAAGGAAATATCTTCCGTCAGTCCAGAGACAGGCTTCGGAAAGTGAGATCACCAGGCTTCCTGCAGAACCGGTGAAACCGGACATGTATTCTCTTTCCTTGAAATATGCTCCTGTATATTCGGAGTCGTGGTAGTCGCTTGAAAGAATGATATAGTGGTCTATGTCATTTTTCATCATCTCGCCCCTTAAGAGCTCGATCCTCATTGTTATTTCGTTCATATGTCTGTATCTCCCTTCAAGTCAACAGTTTAACATACCCAAAAAAATCTTTCAATAAATATAATTTGGTATCGCCTTTTACTTTTTTGTGTTAGAATACTACTATGACTGATTATGAGAAAAATTCAGTAAAAGACAATCCTCTGGGCTCAGCTCCGCTGATCCCCCTTATAACAAGATTTGCGATCCCGTCCATCATAAGCATGCTGGTGGGAGCTGCATATAACATCACGGACCAGATATTCATCGGTCATGTGGTGGGTATGCTGGGAAACGCTGCCACCAACGTGGCCTTCCCGACGGTTACGCTTACAACAGGGATCAGCATGCTCTTCGGTATCGGCACTGCTGCCAATTTCAGTATAAATCAGGGAGCCGGAAGGATAGATGAGGCCAGGAAATATGTCCATACAGGTCTCACAGGCGTGGCAATCGCAGGTATACTTACAGGCCTTCTGGTATTCCTTCTGAGGGGGCATATAACGGAACTCTGCGGCGCGGATCCTGCGGGAAACGTATATCCTTATGCGGTGGCATATCTTTCGATAACCGCGCTGGGACTTCCGTTCCAGATGTTCACCCATACGTCGTCCACAATCATAAGGGCTGACGGCAGTCCGACGTATTCCATGCTTTGCACTGTCACAGGTGCGGTCCTGAACGTATTCCTTGATTGGGTATTCATGTATCCCCTGGGCATGGGGATCAGGGGAGCGGCCATTGCGACGGTGCTCTCGCAGATAGTCAGTTTCATTCTGGCCATATCGTATTATCCGAGATTCAGGGCTTTCAGGATCAGCATAAAGGATCTCGGGATAAGCGTTGACCATATGCTTGGAAGCATGTCGGCGGGACTGCCGAATTTCTGCAATCACATGCTGATGATGGTGACGAACATCGTACTGAACAACGCTCTCGCGACTTACGGAGCCATGTCGGTATACGGATCGGATATACCCCTTGCGGTGTCGGGAGTCGCGCAGAAGACCAGCATGATAATGGTGTCCTTTGCGGTGGGTATCGCTCAGGGATGCCAGCCCATATGGGGGTTCAACCTGGGAGCGAAGAAATACGGAAGGGTGAAGGGAGCATACTGGAGAGCCTTTGCTGCAGCCTTTGCCATAGGAGTTATATTCTTCGGGGCACTGCAGACGTTCCCGAGGGAGATAATATCGATCTTCGGGACCGGCTCGGATCTTTACTTCGAGTTCGCGGAGAAATATCTCAAGATATATATGATGCTGGTGTTCTTCCAGAACATTCAGCCCATCACCATAAACTATTTTTCGGCAACGGGAAATCACAGGCAGGGACTTCTGGTCTCGCTTTCAAGGCAGGGACTGTTCCTGATACCGCTTCTGGTGATACTGCCGAAGTTCATGGGAATAAACGGAATACTTGCGGCAAGCCCCATATCGGATGCCATGGCCTTCGTGCTTTCGGTATCCATGGTGCTTGTAAGCTTCAGAAAATTTAAGGAGAATCAACAATGAGCAAGAAGAAAAAAGCAAAGAACAGTGATTATCGCTATCTCCAGAGACACTATGATGAGCAGAGAGAAGAACGCGAGAAGGAAGAGCGCAAAAAACAAAAGGCACAGCGCAGGGCTCTGATGATCCTGGCGATAGTCCTGATAGTGGGTTCTCTGGGCCTTTGCATAGCGGCTTATTCGACGGGCATAACCTGGTTCTCACCCATTTATCTCGGCCTTTCCGGTCTCGGTATGCTGCTGCTTTATGCATACTATAAAGAAGAAAGACCAAAGTATGCCACCGCGGCAATGGTTTTGGGCATATTCATTTTGTTCGTCGCTTTCATGCAGATGAGAAGCCTGGGATGGCTGAAGTATTTAGGCTTTAATTTCTGAATAAATAATGAATAACAAAGTAAAGGGCATAGGAGCTACGCTGATATCCGCGATATATTTCGGCTTCGTGCCCCTTCTTATGAAAACTGTATATGCCGGCGGAGGGAACTCCTTTATTGCGGCA
>CACZGZ010000104.1 GCA_902780845.1 uncultured Eubacteriales bacterium | reverse complement strand
AACTATTCCCTGCAATTGACCGCTAATTGTTGACCCTAAAATTTGGACATACTAAAAGGTCTGCATTCAGTGAAAATGCAGACCCTAAAATCAGACCCTAAAAATTGTCCCTAAAAAGTACAGACCCTAAAAAACTTTGATTATCCTCTGATTTAATCAGAGCCAAAGCGACGGCTTTAGTTTTACCTTATTTGATCTCGAACTGACTTGCGATCTCTCCAGCTGTAGCGTACCAAACCGTTGGATCACTCTGGATGTTCTCAATCACTTCACGGAGCATGAACAGACGGCCCTGTTCTCCGATAGCCTGAGGATCCAGTTGGAGATTGAAGAGGCATCCGTATTTCTTTGAAGCTTCCAGTTCACACATCCAGTTCTCCAATACATCATCAGCACATGCCACTCGGTCCTGGCTTGGCGGGATCTCTGGCTCCCATGTGTATGCGAAGTACGGAAGATCATAGAGTTCCCAGCGAATGGGAAGTTCCACTAAACCTGAACCATCACGTACATAAGGCACATCATCATCCGATAATGAACTGGAATATGTGAAGCCCAGTTCTTTTACTATCTTAAGAGTTTCCTCAGTCATCTCGCCTGCAGGCATTCTGAAGCCTTTAACGGAGGTTCCGGATATTTCTTCAAGCCTGGCTTTGGCTTTAGCAAGCACATCACACTGTTCATCGGGACTCAAAGTTCCCAGATTCTCATGGTAATAACCCATGCATGCGATCTCGTGACCGTGATTCGCGATCTCTTTTATCTTGTCTGGCCATTCATCTGCCATGGCGGCTGCCACATAGAAGGTGACCTTGACTTTGTATTCATCCAGTACATCCAGTATCTTCGGAAGCCCATCTTCCAGACCTTCCATTGCTACCTGAAGTATCTCACCGGTATTCACATCAGGACACTGAACGGCTCCCCCATCTGGATAATATAGTTTCGCAAAATACTGTCCTTCCAGATTTATTCCTATGGTCGCAGCTGCGCCTTTGCCCTGAGGCCAGTTTATTCTGTCTTTAAGCATCCTTTTCACCCCCCTGATCGAACGTTACAGTGAGCTCTGCATAGGATTCTCCTCCGAAAGGATCTTCGCCTTCCATCTGTTCCTTGAAATATCTGGCTATATCAAGGCACGTAGTTGTCCAGATTTCGCTTCTGTGTTCCGCAAGATACTTACACAGCTTTTCAAGCATCATGGATCTGCCGGGAGAACCAGAAATCTGAGGATGGAAAGCAGGAGAACCTACGCCGCCATATCTGACCATAGCTTCCAATTCTCTTATCCAGTTTCTGTAAGCATTTTTATATGGAGCGATACGTGGCATGTTTACCAGAACCTGAGGATAATTGTTCATTACAGTCTGCATGTAATCGTCCATCATCTGATCCCTGCAGGGGATGTTCACAGCCCTGGTCTTAAGGTCGCCAAATTCCATGTAGCAGCATTTATCACCAGAATGTTCACTGCTCTCATAGAGGAAGCCTCCGTCTGTATACATCCATTTTCTTGTCTCTTCCATAACAGAGCCGGTAGCCCTGAATCCATATGCACGAAGTCCGGTATACTTAACGAATACATCCTGGCATTTCTCGAATGTTGAGATCTGTTCATCAGGAGTTGAACCAAATTCACCCCTGTGATCGTAATCGTGATTAGTTATCTCATGACCATGATCCAGTATCTTCTCAATAAGTTCAGGATATCTTATTATGTTCTCGGCAGGTATGAACCAGGTGGCTTTGATATCATATTCATCCAGGATCTCCATGACCCTCAAGGCCCCCACCTTTAGTCCGTATTCACCGATAGAGGGGCCTTTGATGAAGGATTCTCCACCAGGAAGCCTTTCCGCCTTATTTCTCCAGATAGTCGCTCCGTCCAGGTCAAACCCCAGAGCGAAAGCAGCTCTGGCACCATCTTTCCAAAGCATGATTCTGTTCCTCCTAATTAAATCAAGCAAAACATTTTCGTCTGACTAAATTTTACTATCAATAAATATTTCAGTCCATAAAAAATATTTTTACCTCTATGAAATCAAAAAAACTTTACCCCAAATATTATATCAGAATATAACTATTATGTGTATAAAAATTCATAAATATTTAATTAAATCCATTGACGAGGAATGCGATAAGGAATAATATTAATTGAAAGATAACAACTTAAAGTTGATTAACTGAAAAAGAGTAGTTTTGGCATGAATCTTGCGTTTTAATTCGATGAAGCCTGATTGGGCATAAATATTTTGGCAAGGAGGGAATATAAGTGACAGAGATAAACAAAGATTTAGTATACGATATTGAAGCCATTCCCGGAGAGAAATGGTTTCCCAAGGAATCAAGTTTTGAGGATGATATGAACGAATACTGGGGTGACTGGGGAGTATCTTCTGAGGTAGATACCCTTAAAGCAGTGCTATTAAGAAGACCAGGCAAGGAGGTAGAGGACTTTGATCCTAATGCTGTCAGATTTTCTGATGAGCCTCTTAATGTGGATCTTATGCGCAAACAGCACGATAACGTTGCTCAGATCTATAGAGATTTTGGTGCTAAAGTCTATTATGTGGAAGAGCAGAGAGAAGACAGACCCAATGCCATATTCTGCAGGGACCTGATGTTTATGACTCCTGAAGGGGTCATCCTTACAAGGCCAGGTATGGCAGCCAGACGCGGAGAAGAACGATACGTAGCGCAGGCACTCGCAAAGATTGGAGTTCCAATCTTAAGGACTATTGCTGGAGATGGCATGTTTGAGGGAGCAAATGCTATGTGGGTCGACAGACATACTTGCGTAGTATCCACCGGAGTCAGATGCAACAGAAGCGGTTTCGAACAGGTCAAATATGAGCTGGAGCGTATGGGCGTGGATGTTTATCATATGCAGCAGCCATACAGCAACATTCATATCGATGGATTGATGAACCCCATAAGCCATGATAAAGTGCTTATACACGCCTCACAGGTACCGTATGACATTATCGACATGTTGAAGAAGAAAGGATATGAGATCCTGGAGGCACCTTCGCAGACAGAAGTAAGAGAGTGCTTCGCATGTAACTTTGTAGCACTTGAACCTAACCATATAGTTATAGCCAAAGGTCCTGAGAGAACAATTGAGATGCTGGAAAAGCATGGAGTCAAGGTAGAGACCGTAGATGTATCGGAAATCACTAAGGGCAAAGGCAGTCTGCACTGCATAACCGCATTCCTTAAGAGAGGTTAGAGATGCTCAGAAAGTATGTAGAACAGATCCTTAGTCTGTATAACTACATAGACGGCCTGATGATAACAGACGACAAGGGTAAAATTGAATACTATGTGACCTACAGACCAGACCTGGTAAGTCTCAGAGAAAAAGATGTTATCGGCAAATATCTTTTGGATATCTATCCTGATATCACGGAAGAGACCAGCAGTATCATGAGGGTGCTTAAAACAGGCAAGCCCATATTCAATGAAGAGCAGGAAGTCACATCATTTAAAGGTGAAACGCTCCACGTTGTAAATACGACCATGCCTATCATGGAGAACGGTCGTATCGTAGGGGCTATAGACGTATCCAGGTATAACGATCCTGCCTTCGGACAAAACATCAGCCTGTCCTTTAAAGACAGCCTTGAACTGAAGAGCCTTTATACAGTGGATGATATCATAGGAAACTCCAACTCCATGGCAGTCCTGAAGGAAAGGATCCCAATGATAGCGTCTACCGATTCTTCAGTGCTGATATATGGCGAAACTGGTGCAGGCAAAGAACTGGTGGCACAGTCCATACATACCGCCAGCCACAGGAAGAGCAAACGCTTCGTATCTCAGAACTGTGCTGCTATCCCTTCAAATCTTCTGGAAGGAATTCTTTTCGGAACTGTCAAAGGAAGTTTCACAGGGGCAGAGAACAAGCCGGGATTGTTCGAGATCGCCAACGGGGGGACACTGTTTCTGGATGAGATAAATTCCATGGATGTTGGACTCCAGAGCAAGATACTTAAGGCGATAGAGGATAAGAAAGTGACGAGGGTAGGTGGGTATGAACCCGTAGCCACAGACATCAAGATAATATCGGCAGTTAATCAGAATCCTCTTACCTGTGTACAGGAGGGGAAACTCAGAGAAGACCTGTTCTATCGATTAAGCGTAGTACAGCTGAACGTTCCCCCGCTTAGAGAACGTCATGAGGATCTTTTGCTGCTTACGGACTACTTTATCAAAGAATATAACTCTCAGATGAAAAAAGACATCATGGGACTTGATGAAGAGGCAGAGACCATACTGAAGGCATATACCTGGCCCGGAAATGTAAGAGAACTGAGAAATGTCATTGAAGGGGCCTTCAATGTAGCATCCAATCGCTTCATAAGAAGAAGAGACCTTCCGGAATATCTGCTTGATCGCGTAGGAGGCATGTCAGAACAGATCTTCAATCCATCAGGAAGACCAATGCCTAAGATCGATCAGGGCTTTTCGCTTGATAAGGAACTTGAGGAATTTGAGAAGGCCATTATCCTTCAGGCGCTGGATAAGGCCAAAAACTACACTGATGCAGCAGAACTTCTGGGTATAAGCAAACAGTCGCTTAATTATAAAATGAAGAAATATATGATATAAGCTGTTTAGCACTCTGGGAACAATCAGAGGAAGCTGCGTAAAGAAAAATTTACTGTACTGATAAAGAAATTTTAACCGTAATAAAAAAATCTTTACTATTAAAAAGCAGCAAAATTTAGCTGTAAGAAATAATTGTGTTGATAAAGAATTAGGACCGACTGATGTTCTGATCGGCACTATTGAATTATTATTCATCGAAGGGAGGACAGTATATGATGGAATTCATAAGAGACATTGATGCGCTTCCTGGCGAGAGATGGTTCGCCAAGGAGACGACGATCGAAGAAGACATGACAGAATATTGGGGGGATTGGGGCGTTTGCTCAGAAGTGGATACCTTGAAAGCCGTCATCATGAGAAGACCTGGCAAAGAAATCGAGAATTTTGACTGGGAAGCCGCCAGATTCAAGGCACCTATTGACCCTGAAGTTTTCAGAGCCCAGCATGATGGGTTGGCCCAGATCTACAAAGATCATGGTGTCAAAGTATACTATGTGGAGGAACAGAGAGAGGACAAGCCTAACGCAATATTCTGCAGAGATCTTCTCCTGATGACACCGGAGGGCGCTATAGTGACACGTCCGGCTATGGCATCAAGAAGGGGTGAAGAGAGATATATGGCTAAAGCCCTTGCTGATATTGGAGTACCTATTATCAGGACGGTCTGTGGAGGAGCTACCTTTGAAGGAGCTATGGGACTCTGGATAGACAGACATACCATCGTTTTGGCATCTGGTGTAAGAACAAACAAAGAAGGATATGAGATGGTTGAGAGCGAACTTAAACGCATGGGGGTGACCGATATCCTCCATATGCAGATCCCTTATGGACATGCTCATATCGATGGACTCCTGAATATGGCAGCAGAGGATGTGGCAATGATCCATGCTTCTCAGGTACCATATGACGTTTGTGACGCACTTAAGAAGAAAGGGATAAAACTTCTGGAATGTCCTTCAAGGATCGAGGCTAAGGAGACTTTCGCCATCAACTTCGTAGCGCTGGAGTCAGGAACTGTAGTCATGCCGGGAGGAAACCCCAGATCTCAGGAACTTCTGGAGAAGAACGGGATCAAGGTCATCGCGCCGGACATTTCAGAGATCATGAAGGGGTATGGCGCAATGCATTGCTGTACCGGATTCCTGAAAAGAGGATAAATCAGTTTATTATTTATAGTTGATACATATATTGATAGGAGGAATCATCTATGAAAATCTCACAAGTTTCAGGCAAAAGATGGTTAGTTGCAGGGATCTTCGTCCTCGCTATGTTCATCTTTACCCAGCTGGCGTTTGCCGAAGGTGAGGAAGAAACCGTGAATTACGGATTTCTTACACTGGTAACGCCAATCATCGCGATCGTGCTTTCATTCATCACGAAGCAGGTCATCGTATCGTTGGCTATAGCGGTATTCGCCGGAGCTACGATCCTTAACAGCGGCAACATCGTTCAGGGCTTCATGAGTTCCTGCGGCACTTATGTTGTAGGTACCGTAACAGACTCATGGAATGCCACACTTCTGATCTTCATTCTTTGCGTAGGCGGTATGATCGCTCTCATGGGAAGAATGGGCGGACTGCAGGCAATGGCGCTGGCAATGTCGAAAAGATCCAAGACAACAAGAAATACCTTGGCGATCACATGGATCCTCGGCATCATCATCTTCTTTGAAGATATGGCCAACTCCCTTATCGTAGGACCCACCATGAGACCTATCGCGGACGAGCAGAACGTTTCCCGTGAGAAGCTGTCCTATGTCGTTGACTCCACAGCAGGACCCGTTACCGACATGGCGTTCATCTCATCCTGGATCGCTTATGAAGTAGGAATGATGGCGCTGGCTTTCGAGACAGTAGGTTTCGAAGACGCCAATCCGTATTCCGTATTCGTCCAGACCATTCCTTTCAGATTCTATAACATCCTGGCGGTCGTTATGGTTGGACTCATCGTGTTCATGCAGCGTGACTACGGCCCTATGTATAAAGCTGAAAAGCGTGCACGTCTCACCGGCAAGCTCAGCGAAGATGGTTCACACCCGATGATGAGCAAAGAACTGGATGCCATGAACGTCAAGGAGGGCACACCTCTTCGTTCCATCAACGCCATCCTCCCAATCTGCGTATTCATCGTGCTTACACTGGTTGCAATGTATTACACAGGCGGCGGCTTCGACATGCCTTTCGGATTCAGCTCGATCCAGACTGCATTCGGAGATTCCGATTCTGCTGTATCCATCCTTTACGCGGTAGTATTCTCATCGATCCTCTGCATCATCATGGCAGTCTGCCAGAAGATCATGACGCTGAGAGAAGCTGTTGACGTGTGGCTTGGCGGATGCAAAGAACTCCTTCTCACGGTTACCATCCTCGTACTTGCGTGGTCTTCCGGATCGGTGATGAAAGATCTGGGAACAGGTGCATTCATCGCTGAACTCGTAGGAGATTCAGTACCCGGAGCTATCATCCCGCTGATCCTCTTCTTCGTATCATGCGTAGTTGCTTTCTCCACAGGTACGTCTTACGGAACCACAGCTATCATGATCCCCATCGCATTCCCTATGGCCTGGGGCGCTGCAGGCGGAGAAATGAATTATCTCACAGTGGCAACCATCGCAGCAGTAACATGCGGAGCAATATTCGGAGATCACTGCTCACCTATTTCTGATACCACAATCATGTCTTCAATGGGAGCTGGAGCTGACCTTATGGATCATGCCAAGACTCAGATACCTTATGCAGTAACGGTAGCGATCGTTGCAGGTGTTGTTGGGTTCCTTCCTGCGGCACTTGGAGTTAATCCAATAATCTCACTGGTTGCAGGAGCTGTGATACTCGGTGTGATAGTAAGATTCGTAGGTAAGAGCACCAAACTTGAAGACCTTCAGAAGGAAGCAGCAGCTGAAGCAGCGGAAGGTGGTGCTGAATAAGCTGTATGCCAGATTTTAAAAACTGGAACTTAAGACATTGCCGACCGCAAACACAGTTTTTCGTAAATGCGGTTGATTAGATGAAATCGCAATTTAACTATATGTCGACCACATTAGCTGATCCAGGCTATTGCGGTCGATTTTTGATTTATTACGAAAGATATTATTATGGTGCAATCAATTAAAATAAACCAATATCTGATTCTGAGGGAAAGTCGCTTCCCGTATTTGTATCAAAACTGGGTCTTACACAGTATGTTCTGATAGATAACAATATCAACGGAAATATAATAGTTGATAGAGATATGTGTGATGCAAAACGCTGGGTTCTAGTGGATAGAGACGTATGCTCTGCATCAGAGAGTTTTGTCAATTTTGTAAAAAAAACAAGGTGGGCAAAGACGGTTGGAACAAAAACAAAAGGTGATGGCTTGGGAAGCACTCCGATACTTGTCATGCTGCCGAACAGTGGGCTACTAATTAGATTCGAACTCTTATGCCCTGAGAACTCTTCAGGTGAACTCAGCACAATTTCTGGTACTATTCCAGATTATGTCTCGGCAGTAAAAGAAGAGCCATACGATACTTTAAAAAGAATTCTATTGTCTATAAATAATGATTAA
>CACZGZ010000103.1 GCA_902780845.1 uncultured Eubacteriales bacterium | reverse complement strand
CTGCATCCACATTTCAAGTGTCGCGTTGGTCCTGCTTACGCTGGGGCCTGCGAATACCAGATCTGCGTTATAGTCTGCATATACGGTTCCTGTTACGGATCCTGTTCCTAATGCTGAATCAGATGAGATCCTGGTCCTGAACTTGTAGTTTTCAGGCAATGCTTCGTTTTCATCCGCTGCTGCCTTCACCTCAGGGGCATTTGCCACAGGCTCTGCAGCCTCTTCAGTCAAAACAAAAGATTCCGTTTCTTCAGCATCTTCACTGGGTACATCTCCAGTAGGTGCTTCCTCTTCGGAATCCGGGTTATCTGAGCTCTCAGGCTCCTGTACGGTCAGATCCTGTGCTTCTGAAGCTTCTGTCTGATCGTCAATTGTCAGCTGATCTTCAGCTGTGACATCGGTTCCATCCTCCATGGCGAAGGCTACGGATCCTGCAGGCATCATTGTCAGGACCATTGCAAATACCATGACGATGGTAAACAATTGTTTCATTAAACCTTTCATATACACTCTACCTTCCTATGATCTACGATTACAAAACCACAGAAGCAGAGCATACGAAAGCCAATATGTAATCGCTTTTAAACTACCCATAATTATATCATTAAGTTATGCAAGAAACAAGTTACTATAATAAAAGGATAAAAATACAGACAGCCTTATATTTAGCAATTCGCCCGGCTGATGCCCCTGCGATCCGTTTTACCAATAGAAAATACCTGCAGACAGAGTCTGCAGGTATTCGGTTTATGAAAGGAGTTAGATCATCAGACATCATTTCTTACAAGGTCTTCCAGGGTCTCCCCTTTTACCGCTACATAGCTCTCATTTCCTCCCCTCAGCATTACAGTTGCGGGTATCGGAAGTTTGTTATAGCGGGATGCCATTGAGTAGTGATAAGCACCTGCCGTACAAAGAGCGATTATATCATAGCGTCCTACTGACTCAGGAAGCATCACGCCCTCCTGGAGGATGTCGCCTGACTCACAGCAGCGTCCTACTACGGATGCCTTGAAAGTGCATGGCTCATTCATCTTATTGGCAACATAAAGAGTATATGCCGCCTTATAGAGAGCGTATCTCGGGCTGTCAGGCATACCGCCGTTAACGGATACGTAATTCTTGTATCCCGGGATCTTCTTGACGGTTCCTGCGGTGTAGAGTACCATACCTGCATCAGCTACGATGGATCTTCCGGGCTCCATATGGATCTCTGGAAGTTCCAGGCCCAGTCTTTCGCAAGTCTCTTTAACCGCTTCGGAAACCTGTTTTACCTTGGTATCTATATCCAGGTACGGATCCGTATCAACATATCTTACGCCGTAGCCGCCTCCGAGATCCAGTTCATCAGCCGTGTAGCCCAGCTTGTCGCGGCATTCAGCCACGAACTCGAGCATGATCACAGCTGCCCTTTCGAACACGTCCTCGGTGAATACCTGGGATCCCACGTGGCAGTGGAAACCTTTAAGCTCGATGTGAGGATTCTTCAGGGTCTCTCCGACTATCTCCAGCGCCTGACCTGTCTCAATGGCCGTACCGAATTTGGAGTCCACCTTACCGGTAGCGTCCGCCTCAAAGGTATGAGGATCTATACCGGGTGTGAGCCTGAGAAGCATCTTCTGTTTGATACCCCTTCTGCCTGCTTCCGCTTCTACGGCCTTGACTTCCTCGATATTGTCAGCAACGAAATATCCTACGCCGTGATCCATCGCAAAGGCAATATCCTCATCCGTCTTATTGTTGGAGTGGAAATATGCTTTTTTCAGATCGAAGCCGGCCTTGTATGCCGTGTATATCTCTCCGGAAGATACGACGTCTATGCCCATGCCCTCTTCAGTCATTATCTCATAGATACGCTTGAAGCTGTTGGCCTTGGACGCATAGAGAGGGATCGCTCTTTCATCGAAATATTTCATGAAGGCATTCTTATACGCTCTGCACTTCTCCCTTATCTTATCTTCGTCCATCAGATACACAGGTGTGCCGTATTTCTTTGCCAGTTCAACGGTATCCTGTCCTGCGAACAGGAGATGTCCGTCTTTTGATATTTTTAAATTATCACAGATCATCCAATCACCTGTCTTTCAAAATAATCTTTATACATTATTTGTATATATTTTAATCGTTTTAAGCGTTCTGTGCAATCTTCTTTTGGAGCCAGTCCTTGCCATCCACGAAACGTGATACGATGTAGGATACTACGTAGTCTCCTGCGGAGTTGATCATGGTTGCCGGAGGATCAACGAGATTTCCTATAGCTACCAGGATGGGGAATGCAAGTTCGATCTGTGTCGGGAAGAAGATGGAGCAGATGATGTATTCTCCGATGTATCCGCCTCCGGGAACTCCGGACATTCCTACGGATGAAAGAACCGCTACGAGAACGATGGGAATGAGCTGTCCCCATGAAAGAGGCTGACCGAATACTCCGAGTACGAAAGCGATCTTAAGTACGCAGGAGAAGCAGGATCCGTCCATGTGCATCGTAGCGCCCAGAGGAAGTACCATCTCAGATACATCCTTGGAGATACCGGTCTCTTCTGCTACTTCCATATTGGTAGGGATGGTAGCAACAGATGAGCAGGTACCGAGGGATACTACGGCAGGTCTTGCGATGTGTGAGAACATTACCTTTGCAGCTCCCTTGCCGCCGCCGAAATATGCAAACAGAGGGAACGCTGTGAAGATATACACGAAGCAAAGCGGATAGTATACGAGCATTGCACGGCCATAGGACTCGGTGATCATTGAACCGTAGTCAGCTACCAGGCCTGCGAAAATAGCGAAGAATGCTATAGGTGCATAGTATGTAACGATCTTTACGAACTTGAGCATTACTTCTGTCAGTCCGTGAAGGAAATTCGTAACGACGCCTTCTCCGTTCTCCGCCAGGTTAGTTGCGAATCCGAACAGCAGTGAGAAAACGATAAGAGGAAGCATAGCTCTTCTTGAAAGCAGTCCAACGAAGTCATTCGCTGTGAAGAAGTTTACGATCATATCGCCTGTGCTTGCATACTCACCCATCTCTTCAGCTTCAATGTTTTCCCAGGGTGTAAGTACGGGCGGGAAGATCTTCATAAGTATGAACATGATGACGGCAGCGATAGCGCCGGTGATCACGAAAGTAGCAACTGTGGTCCCGAGGATCTTACCTGCTCTCTTTTTTGATCTCATACCCGCGATGGATCCGGATATTGATGCGAATACCAGTGGAACTACGATACAGAACATCATGTTGATGAATACTGTTCCCAAAGGTTTGATGGCTCCGGCAAATCCGGGAGCGAACCAGCCTACGATACAGCCGAGTATCATTGCTCCGATCAGGATAGCCAGGAAACGATAGTTTTTCATAATGTCACTTTTTTGCATTATTGACACCTCCCAGTTATAATTCCAGTTCCTCGTCAAATACCTCACCTTTAGCAACTATATTGGTAGGTCCCTCAAGGAAAATATTATTTATATGTCCAGGGTCTTTCACATCCCTGTCGATATCAACGCTGAGCCTTCCGCCGCGGACGTCCACCTTAACGTCCTTCCCGGATACCTTCCCCTTAAGGGTAAGTACCGAGACCACAGAACCCGTCCCTGTCCCGCAGGCGTAAGTAAAATCTTCCACTCCTCTTTCGTAGGTCTTTTCGATCAGATGATCCTTGTCTATTATCTCATAGAAGTTTACGTTGGCTCCCTTAGGATAACCCTTGTAATATCTGATCGCTCTTCCCAGTTCAAAGAGTTTGTCATTCGGATATCCCGCCAGGTCCTCTATCTCGACCACGCTGTGAGGTATCCCCGGATCTCCCAGCTCCACGTAGGAAGCTGTGATCTTCCTGCCGTTCACATCCAGTTCTTCATCTATCTTTATGGTGCTGGGATCGTTCAGTCTTATGCGATAGGTGCGTTCACTGATCCTCTTTCCCGTGACCAGCCCTGCCGTCGTCTCGATCCTCTGTACGTCTCCCGAAAGTCCGGTCTCATATCCGTATCTGCAGATGCAGCGTGCACCGTTTCCGCACATTTCTCCGAGACTTCCGTCCGAGTTGAAGAACAGCATCCTGAAATCAGCCTTATCCTTGTATTCCTCAGATGGCTGCGTCACCACCATGAAACCGTCGGCTCCTATTGACAAATGCCTTTCGCAGAGCGTTTCAGCGATATACGGCATTTTTTCAGGCGATATATTCCCTTTAAAGTTATTAATGATTATGAAGTCGTTTCCGGCTCCGTTCATTTTCCAAAATTCCATCATGCCCTCCTATCACTGTTACTCTCTTATAATCAAAGCAAAAACGATGCCAAACGCTGAAACCATTGAAATGTCAAGGTTTCAGTCGGGGCACCGTTTTGGTTTTGCTAAAATATTCCCGTTTTCACGAATACTATTTTCCTGTTTTCAGGACTTAAAGTCCGTACTTCTTTAATTTTTCATAAAAAGCCGTCTTGCTCATTCCGAGCATCTTTATGGCCTCCAGGTTATTTCCTCCGCATTTGTCTATGGCTTTCAGGATCAGCTGCTTCTCTATCTGGTCCATCTTTTCCTTAAGCGTCTTCTCATCGGACAGTTCT
>CACZGZ010000102.1 GCA_902780845.1 uncultured Eubacteriales bacterium | reverse complement strand
ATCCTCCTCTTCGATCTCCTCAGTCCAGTTGTTATATAGTTTTTGCCAGTGGCCTTCCCACTCAGGTCCGAACACGTCCATGGGCTTGTCTACCCCGGGCGCAAAGGACAGGTGGGTGTCACCTATCGCAAATAATCTCATTATATGTATCAGTCCTCGTCGTTAAGATAGAAGGCTTCAGAAAGGCCGAGCATCTCGTCCGATTCCCTTCCGTCCAAAGCTTCGACCGACCTTAATTTTTTCTCTATTGCCCTCGTCCTGGTTCCCACCAGCTTGTCCAGCTCCTCATCCGCCTGTCTCAGACGGCTCCTGGTCTGCTCGAGCACCTTTCCGAAGGTACTGAACTCCGTCTTGACAGCTCCAAGCACCTCCCAGACCTCGCTGGTATGCTTCTGTATCGCAAGGGTGCGGAATCCCATCTGAAGGCTGTTGAGAAGGGCAGCCATGGTGGTGGGACCTGCCACGTTCACCTTGTAATCCCTCTGGAGCACTTCGACCATGCCGCGGTTCACCACCTCGGCATAAAGTCCTTCAAAAGGCAGGAACATTATGGCGAAGTCCGTCGTATACGGCGGAGCTATGTATTTATCCCTTATATCCCTGGCTTCCTGTTTGATGGTTGTTTCAAGAAGTTTCCATGCCTTCTCAGCCAGCTCTCTGCTGCCGCTGTCGTAAGCGTCTCTTAACTGAGCGTAGCGGTCGCCCGGGAATTTCGAGTCTATCGGAAGATATACCGGACGCTCTCCGTCTCCGGGAAGCTTGACGGCAAACTCCACCCTCTCGCGTGATCCGGGGACAGTTGCGATATCCTCCTCGTACTGCTCCTTTGAAAGGATCTCGTCGAGGATCGCCCCAAGCTGTACTTCTCCCAGGATACCTCTGGTCTTCACGTTGGAAAGCACCTTCTTAAGGTCTCCCACTCCCTGAGCGAGGCTCTGCATCTCGCCCACGCTCCTGTATACCTGCTCCATTGACTGACGCATATATTCGAGCTTGCGCTCGTTTTCGACCGCCATGGAGGATATCCTGGCATTCATATCCATGAGCCTTGCGTCCACCTTCGCGCCGTTCTCCTGAAGCCTGCTGTCTATCAGGTCGTTGGAGTTTTTGCTCATGTTAAGATAGGCCTTGGCCATGGCGTTCACCTCGCGGTTGAGTCCGCGGTTGGACATGATCAGAAAAACGATCAGCACCAGACTCAGAGCCACTATCGTCGCCAGGAACAGTATCAGAGTATTCGTGTCAAGTGAAGCTATAGTTTCGTTCATATCTCAATTATACCCTTTTATGTGTAAGACATATGATATCTTTATGATATAGCATATTCTAAACCAATTTATTATATCACCAAAAGCGTTATAAATCAATTTATATTATCGGGTAGCCTTTTCCTTTGATCTGCAGCGCTCTTTTTTAGCAAGGTATAACGTTAAACACTTGTAAGCAGATACTATTTTTGTTAAAATAGTTGTATCTATACAAAAAATCAGCCGATTCTTTGCTTTTGTTGACAGAAAGAAGGGAATAATCATGATAACCGGAGCAGAAGCCATGGTGAAATGCCTCGAGGCAGAGGGTATCACGAAGATATTCGGATATCCCGGAGTCGCCATAGCACCTTTTTACGAAGGATTATACAATTCCAGCATCGAGCATATCCTGGTACGTCAGGAGCAGGCCGCAGGCCACGCCGCTTCAGGCTATGCCAGAGTATCCAGAAAGCCTGCTGTCTGTGTCACCACCTCAGGGCCCGGTGCCACCAATCTCATCACAGCCCTGGCTACAGCATACGCTGACAGTATCCCTGTCGTAGCCATAACAGGTCAGGTTTCCTCGGATCTTCTGGGAAAGGACGTATTCCAGGAAGCTGACATGACCGGAGCTACCGAATCCTTCACCAAATACCGCTACCTGGTAAAAGATGTGAACGATATCCCCAGGATCTTCAAGGAAGCTTTCTATATCGCAAACACCGGCCGTAAAGGCCCTGTCCTGATCGACGTTCCTATAGACGTTCAGGAAGCGAAGCTCAAGAAGGATTTCAAGTATCCCGACAGCGTCGAGATCCGCGGCTACAAGCCCAACACCAAGGGAAACAAGCAGCAGCTCTCCAAAGTCATCCAGGCAATAAAGCGCGCAAAGAAACCCATCATCTGCACCGGAGGAGGAGTCATCCTCGGAAACGGCGAGGATCATATAAGGCGTTTCTGCGAGAAGTTCAACATTCCCTGCGTATCCACAATGATGGGTATAGGAGTCCTTCCCAAGGCTCATCCCCTCTATTTCGGTATGCTCGGAAATAACGGCAAGCCCTACGCCAACAGAGCCATCGCCCTTTCAGACCTGATGATCATCGTAGGCGCCAGGATCGCTGACAGGACAGTCCCCACTCCCGACAAGCTCGAGAGCCAGGTGAAGATCATACATATCGATATCGATACAGCTGAGATCGGCAAAAACCTCGGTCCCACCCTTCCCCTCGTTGGAGACGTAAAGAACATCTTCGATGAACTGATCAAGGAAGACATCCAGCCCAAGGCTCAGTCATGGATCGACGAACTGAACGAGATCAAGCACAGCACAGTCGATACCAGAGTCTTCAGCGACAAGCTGGTCAACCCGAACATCCTCGTGCAGAAGCTCGCCGAAAAGATGGATGATGACGCCATCTACGTGGCTGACGTGGGACAGAACCAGCTCTGGTCTGCTGACAACTACGTCATGAAAAAGGGCCGCTTCCTCACAACAGGCGGCATGGGAACCATGGGATATTCCATCCCGGCAGGCATGGGGGCCAAGATGTATGCGCCCGACAAGCAGGTGGTATGCGTAATCGGAGACGGAGCTTTCCAGATGTCCATGAACGAACTGGCTACCATCAAGGATCACAGTGTTCCCCTTAAGATACTCATCATCAAAAACCGCTATCTGGGCCTTGTAAGGGAATATCAGGACAAGACCTACGAAGGCCATCACTCCGGAGTAGAGCTCTTTGACTATCCTCACTACGATAAGATAGCCGAAGCCTACGATATGCCCTACTTCCACGCAGGCACTACCGATGAGCTTGACAAAGTCCTCGACGGCTTCCTCAAGTGCAGCGAAGCCTGTCTCATGGTTTGCGACGTTGACTCAAAGGATAATTCCAAGTAAGGAGGTGACCGGATATGAAAGGCATTTTTACAGTACTGGTAGAAAATAAGTCCGGTGTGCTTTCACAGATCTCCGGATTGTTTGCAAGGCGCGGCTTCAACATAGACAGCCTTGCCGTAGGCGAGACAGAGCGCCACGATATCTCATCCATGACCATAGTTTCCACAGGAGACGAAAGGACCATAGATCAGATAGAAAAGCATCTCAACAAAAAAATAGACGTAATAAAGGTGAGAAGGCTATCAGAAGCTCAGACCATCTCCCTTGAAATGATGCTGATGAAGGTGTCATACAACCCCAACAACAGAGCCTCTCTCATCGAGCTCTGCACCATCACCGGGGCCAAGATCATGCACGTTTCACCAAAGCACATAATCCTTGAGCTTCACAACACTCCGGATTTCATCGAGAACTTCATCGAGCTGGTAAGGACTTACGGAATAGTTGAGATCCAGAGGACCGGCACCATATCGCTGGAAAAAAATTAAAACAAAGAAGGTAAAAAAATGAAATACGATTTCACAAGCATCCTCGACAGAAGAGGAATGGACGCTATCGCTGTTGATCCCGGAACGGACCCTTACGGCATCGCTCCCAAGGGAAAGATACGCGAAGGCTTTGACATCATACCCATGTGGGTCGCCGACATGAATTTTGCCACCGCTCCCACCATAATCGACGCCATAATAGAGCGTGCGAAACATCCCGCTTTCGGATATTTTGCACCGAGGAAGGAATACTTCGACAGCATCGTAAACTGGCAGACGAAGAGAAACGGCGTCAAGGGTCTGGAAGCAAAGCATATCGGATATCAGAACGGCGTCCTGGGCGGAGTCATAAGCGCTCTTAAAGTTCTTTGCTCTGACGGTGACAACGTGCTTGTGCACGCTCCTACCTACGTAGGCTTCCTTGAAGAAGTCGGCGCTGTCGGCTATAACCTCATAGGAAGCGAGCTCAAAAAGGACGAAAACGGCGTATGGCGCATGGACTACGAGGATATGGAGAAAAAGATAAAGAGATACCATATCCATACAGCCATCATGTGCTCCCCTCACAATCCTACCGGCCGTGTCTGGGAACGTGAGGAACTCGAGAAGGCTTATGAGATCTTCAAAAGAAATAACGTTTACGTCGTATCAGACGAGATCTGGTCCGACCTTATTCTGGAAGGCCATAAGCACATACCTCTTCAGTCAGTGAACGATGACGCAAGGGAGCGCACCGTCGCCATGTACGCCCCTTCCAAGACCTTCAACCTCGCGGGTCTTCAGGGAAGCTACCACATCATCTACAACGACTATCTGAGAGACAGAGTTTCCCGTCAGTCCGCCCTTCCCGTATATAACGCCATGAACGTGCTCTCCATGCACGCCCTGATCGGCGCATATAAGCCGGAAGGCGAAGAATGGCTTGATCAGCTGAGAACTGTCCTCACAAAGAACGTGGACTTCGCCTGCGATTTCATTCACGAGAATTTCAAGGGCGTGGAGGT
>CACZGZ010000101.1 GCA_902780845.1 uncultured Eubacteriales bacterium | reverse complement strand
CATCTGGTAACTGATGCGAACGGCAAGATCAACGGGCAGTCTCCGGTCAAAGCAGACGGCATGACCAGTTCCGCCTTCTATAAGGACAAGGACGGCAAGATCTGCTATCCGCTGGGGACCTATGTCATTCAGGAAGTGACGCCTTCAATAGGATATCTTCTGAATAACGAGAAGCTGGTCGTACACATCACAGAGGATGGCACGGACAATCTCCATGTGAAGACCTACAATGAGTCCATCAAGGGAGATGAAACCATCATCCGAGGCGGCGTGAAGCTGTCCAAGATCGACAATGATCTGGACGAAGCATACGCCCAGGGTGACGCAACGCTGGAAGGCGCGGAGTTCACCATCTACAACAAATCCAAGGAGTCCGTCATGGTGGGCGGCAAGGAGATCAATGTTGACGGCGCAGCTCTAGTGATCACAACGAACGCGGAGGGCATCGCGACATCCGCGCAGAAAGTCCTGCCGTACGGATCCTATCTCGTGAAGGAGACCAAGCCGAGCGAAGGATATCTTCTCAATGAGAAGTGGTCCAGAGCCTTCCGTATCCGTACAGACGGTGAAATGATCGACCTGACCGCCGATAAGGTCAGAGAGGCCGTGGAAAGAGGCGGCGTGCAGATCATCAAGCGCGACAAGGAGCTGAAGAAGTCCGAGGCACTGGGCGGAGCAACCCTTGAGGGCATCGTCATGACCATCAAGAACGTCTCCGGACGTGATGTGGTCGTCAGAAAGGACCTGGACAACAAGACCGACAAGATCGACTGGAAGAAGCTCGAATCCAAGGCCGAACTGTTCGAAAACGGGTCTATAAAACGAGTAAGTTCCGGTCAGGACGTAGGCAAGATCACGGTCCACTGGAACGAAGCAAAGAAGGCCTATACAGCGGAGACTCTCAATGATGATCTGCCTTACGGAACATATACGATCCGTGAGTCCAAGACCAACGATACCTACCAGAGAACGGATAAAACTGAGCACATGTTTGAGGTCAGAGAGGACGGTACCATCTATGCTTACGATGATGGTAACAACGAAGCGCCGCTGACATTCGATGACTATGTGTACCGCTCTGACGTTCAGGGCACCAAGATCGGCGACGGCGATTCCAGGCGCTTCAGCTTCGTGCCGTTCAAGATCATCAGTGTGACCAATGGTGAGACCCACGTTGTCGTGGCGGATAAGAACGGCTTCTTCTCCACCAAAGACAGAAGAGCCGCAGGAGATCTGGATGAGGACGAGGATACGGATACCGCCAGAGTCCAGAACCCGTTCGATGATCTGCTTGAGGCAAAGGAGATCAAATCCGCTGATCTTGAGAAGAGAGCGCAGCAGATCCTGCAGGGCGTATGGTTCGGCACCGGTGAGTTCGGATCCACAGCTGAGATGAACAATAAGTTCGGTGCGCTCCCGTATGATTCCTATATCCTGGAGGAGATGCCTTGTGAAACGAACGAGGGATATATCCTGCAGAAGTTCTATTTTACTGTGGATCAGAAGTCCCAGAACGGATTCGTGGATCTGGAGACTATCACGGACGATGTTCCGGAGATCGGAACGACGGCCGCTGTAAACGGCGAAAACGCCAACATCACGCCGGATAAGAAGATCACGCTCATTGATACCATTGAGTACAAAAACCTCGTCAGAGGGCAGAAATACGTCGCTAAGGGACGTCTCGTAGATAAGAAGACGGGTGAGGTTATCAAAGATGCTGCCGGCAAGGAGATCGCTTCCGAAAAGGAATTCACCGCACACTTCTCTAATGGCAAAGTGAAAGTTGAATTCAGCTTTGACGGAAGTTTCATGTACGGTAAGGACACCGTTGTCTTTGAGGCTGTCTATGACACAGAAGGCCATATCACTGCGAAGCACGAAGATCTGGAAGATGAAGGTCAGACGGTCACCTGGGAAAAACTGAATCCTGCGTACGAGATGTACAAGATCAGAACGACCAAGGCGCCGTCCAAGGGCGATAAGTACGGCTTCTTTGCGCAGGATGAGGTCGAATACGAGATCCATATCGAGAACACCGGTAATATCGCTCTGACCATGGATGTTACCGATACCTTCATGGAAGGCATCGATTACTTCACGGTTCCGGAACTGAAGAGCGCTGTATTCACCGGTCAGGGGACCTGGAACAACCAGGGCAAGGATAAGTTTGTTGCCAACATCACCCTGAATCCGAAAGAGAAGGCCACGATCACCTATACCGCAAAGGTAAAGGATGAGGCAAAGGAATATCTGGCCGCTGCGGCAAAGGATTCCGACTCACTGGATGAGAAGGGTCATGACACCAATATCGTCTATCAGAAGAACGAGACTGACGATCATGACGGCTACTGGAACACAGCGAGATGCGAGAACGTGACCTACCCGAATCCGGAAAATCCGGACGAGCCGGGTACGCTGGAACCGAAGGAGGACTATGCGCAGACACCGGTCCAGAAGCCTGAGATCGGTACGACTCTGACCGCAAAGAACGGTGACAAAGCCGTTGTCGAGGGAGAGAAAACCACGCTGATCGATACCATCGCCTACAAGGCTCTGGATACGTCCAAGTGGTACGTCTTCACAGGGGAGCTGATGGTCAAAGACACCGGAGATCCCCTCGTTGAGAACGGAACGCCGATTACTGTCACCAGCAGGCCGTTCAAGCCTTTGCTTAAGAACGGCAAGGTGAAGGTCACTTTTGAGGTCAACACCAAAGGCCTTGCAGGAAAGGAACTCGTTGCCTTTGAAACAGCCTACAGACTGGATGGCTACAAGAAGGGCGACAATGTAGAGAAGGCACCAAAGACCATCGTCGCAGAGCACAAGGACCTGAAGGATAAGGGGCAGACAATAAAGGTTGTTAAGCCGGGAACGCCAATTGAGCATTCTCCGAAGACAGGGGACAATGTTCATATCGCACTGGCAGTAGCCCTGATGCTGCTGGCGGCAGAAGTCATGTACGTCCTGCTCAAACGCAGAAAAGCCCTGAAAACGGGAGATGAGGACGATAGTGAAGAAACAGTAGAATAAAGCGAAACAGGGAGGCGGAAGACCGTCTCCCTTCATCATATGGAGGAAAAGAAAAATGGTAAATACAATTGATTTCAATAAGGATATCGCCAGAGATTACGGCCTGAGAGAGTCCGTGATCGCTACTTATTTATGGGAACTTCTGGACAGAGATCTGGATTCCATCGAAAGAAACGGAAGGGTATGGACACGCATCTCACAGAGAATGATCACTGTCGCGCTGCCGTTCATGTCGGTGGATATGGCCCGCAGATCACTGAAAAAGCTCGCCGAGGAAGGCATCATCATGAGAGGCGTATTCAACGATGACAAGTTCGACCATACCTACTGGTACGCGTTCACAGACTATGGCTTCGAGATGATGGAACCGGGCACCTACTCATGAGCAAAGGCAGGACAAAAGCAATGAGACTATGCCCGGAAAACTGTATCTACAGAAACCATGAGGCCAGGTTCTGCGGATACTGTCTGATCGAAATAATCGATGACATTAAGAAAAAGGAGGATGCAAATGGCAATCAACAAAGCAAAACTGAAGACACTGACAAGACTCTGCGACAAGGGATTCGATACGCATAAGAAGATCCTGGCGATCGATATGAGAGCAGCCCGTGACAACGGACTGGATGACGATATCAGCGGGATCCTGGATCTGCAGGACGCCATCAGAGCGCACAGAGAGATCGCGTATCTTTGTGACGGGAGCGATGAAAAGCCCGGAACGGAGGGCGTGTAGAATGTGTGAGACGATTGAGATTAACAGTCCGGAAGAGCTGAAAAAGCTGATCGATGAGATCCCGGAGGGCACTGTCTATTCGCTGCAGATGGAGGTGGTACTGACCAATGAGCAGAGTGATGGGAAATCCAAATGAGATCCGTGTTGTGAACATCCGGATGGTTCGAGAGCCGTCCCTGTACAGCGAAACGCCTGTCAGTACGCCGCAGGATGTGATGGAAGTCATCGCCAAAGAGTTTTCCACCTATGACCGTGAAGTATTCGGCGTTCTGAATCTAAAAAGCAATGGGCAGATCATCAACATGAACATCTGCAGCATAGGAACGTTGAACGCTTCCATGGTCAACGGACGGGAAGTATTTAAGTCGGCGATACTGTCGAACGCCGGATCATTCATCTGCTTCCATGTACACCCGAGCGGCTGTCCGGAGCCCAGTGAAGAGGATAAAACCGTGACGCAGAAGCTCGCCACGGCAGGCAAATACCTGGACATACCACTCCTGGATCACTGCATCATAGCTGGTGGAACAGGCGAGATGTACAGCTTCAAGGCCAATGGCCTGATGGATGAGATCAGGCAGAACATGCGCACAGATATCTGTGCGCGATGAGTAAAAAGGGATTCTGTTTGAAAGGATCCCATACATCAGCGGCGGCGTGTTTCGCTTCGCACAGAATCTGACTGCCAGTGCCGCTCTCTGTCTTTCTCATGGCGTTTCGAAAAATAGTCGATCAGGGCATGTGCCTCAACGACCTTGATTCTGCCATAATCTGCTGCAGGAAACCTCGGATCATTAAACAGCCGTTGCACTGTTTTTTTGCTCCATCCGGTCATCTCCTGTATATTTTCAATCGTGTAGAAACGGGCTTCGCTTGAGATATACACACGGGTAAGAGGATTGCTGTTATCCTCCATTCTTCGACCTAAGGGTGGTACCGCTTGCGGTGGATTCCTTAGGTCCATCCAAAAATTTCATAGTCTTTTTGGTTCATAATTTGACAATA
>CACZGZ010000100.1 GCA_902780845.1 uncultured Eubacteriales bacterium | reverse complement strand
TTTTAATTCGGGATCGACATACATGATATGAACTCCTTTCATCTTAAGAATATTCTACGATATTGGAATTCATATTACAACTTTAGTGTATCAGCTCAATCCAAGATTTCGAATTCCCCAAATTACGCGTCTTTTTTGCAATATCGAATATTTGCGCGTAAAATTGCCTCCTTCTTTACGCGTACTTTTCGCTATTTCGGTTTTTTGCGCGTAAATGGCAAAAAAAATTACGCGCAAAAGATCCCATTTCCCGATTTATGCGCGTAATCCAAGTATTTCTATATTTCCGGCTCCACCAGTACGCAGGCAAAGTCGTTCACGTTGGTGCCCGTAGGCCCTGTGATAATCAGGCCATCTACAGCTTCAAGGGCGTGGTAGGAATCGTTTTCGCAAAGGACTTTAGCCGCATCGATTCCCTCCGCAAGGAACTCTCCCCACGTTTCTCCATCCACATAGCCTCCCGCGGCATCTGTCGGTCCGTCGGTACCGTCAGACCCCACGCTGAAGACTGCAGCCTTCATGCCTTTGATGCCATCCGCGGCTGCCATCGCCAGCTCCTGGTTACGTCCGCCAAGGCCGCTTCCCGTGATGTGCACCACAGTCTCGCCTCCCGCGATGAATGCGAGCTTACGGTCTGTGTCCCTATGTTCACGGGCGATCCCCGCAAGCCATCTTCCTGCGTTTTTTGCTTCGCAGTCCAGGGTATCCGTCAGGATCTCAGTTTCATAACCGAGTTCCTCGCAAGCTGTCTTCGCTGCCAGGCAGAGCTCACGAACGCTTCCGGTTATGACAGTTTCTACGTTTCCAAGTTCTTTGGGAGTTTCATGCTTCAGGCATTCCCACGCCTCATCACTCAGTCTCAGCTCGTATTTCCTTGCGATCTCCTGAGCCTCTTCACAGGTCGAACTGTCCGGGTATGCAGGTCCGCTTGCTATCATGTCCAGTGGATCCCCGATGATATCGCTTAAAACTATACTGTATACATGAGCGGGAGCGCAGGCTAAGGCGAACCTTCCGCCCTTGACACCGGACAGGCGCTTCCTTATGGTGTTCATCTCCGTGATGGATGCACCGCTTCTAAGAAGCTGCTCCGTTATATCCTGAAGTTCCTCACCGGAAATAAGGGGTTTCTCGAAAAGTGCACTTCCTCCGCCGGACACCAGAAATACCACGGTGTCCTCTTCGCCGAGACCCTTAACCATATCCAGAGCACGCTCCGCTCCCCGGAAACTGTTCTCATCAGGAACCGGATGCCCTGCTTCACAGCATTCCACACCATCTATCGGCTCTTTCACATGGCCGTACTTGGTGATCACGATCCCGCGGTCCATCCGATCTCCCAGTATCTCCCTGGCGGTCTTTACCATCTGGTATGCGGCCTTTCCTATGGCGACCATTACCACGCGGCCGCCGAAAGTCCTGCCCTCCAGGGCGCGCCTCACCGCCTCATCGGGAAGCACCGCCTTGATCGCTTTTTCAGTTATATATTCGGCTTGTCTTCTCAATTCATTCATGGCTTCTTTTAAAAAACCTGCCGCAGGGTCCTGCAGCAGGCATGATTTTCAATATTTACAGTCCCAGACCGAAGGCGTTTCTTACCCTCTTCATGGTGACCTGAGCGATGGCGTCTGCACGCTCAGCTCCGTCCTTCAGAACTTCGATCAGCTCAGGGGACTGTCTGATCTCGTTGAAGCGGTCGCGGATAGGTGTCAGCGCTTCTACTGTCACCTCCACCAGATCCTTCTTGAAGTTGCCGTATCCCTGACCCTCGTACTGCTTTTCAAGATCCGCGATGGGAGTTCCTGAAAGAACAGAGTAGATCGTGAGGAGATTTGAGATTCCGGGCTTGTTCTCAACGTCGAATCTCACCACTCCGTCTGAGTCGGTGGTGGCCTTCATGATGGACTTCTTGATCTTATTGTTATCGTCTAATAGCGATATACGACTATGCACGTTTGTAGCGGACTTTGACATCTTTGAGGTGGGGTCATCCAGGGCCATTATCCTGGCTCCTTCCTTCATGAATCTGCCCTCGGGAACTACGAAAGTGTCCTTTCCGTAGAAGTGATTTACTCTGATTGCCAGATCCCTGGTGAGCTCGATGTGCTGCTTCTGGTCATTTCCTACGGGAACGATATCCGTATCATAGAGCAAAATATCCGCAGCCATGAGTACAGGATATGTGAGGAGTCCGGTTCCTACGGATTCCTTACCCTGAGACTTGGACTTGAACTGAGTCATGCGGTAGAGTTCTCCGGTGTTGGATGCGCAGTTCAGGATCCATCCGAGTTCTGCGTGGCCTGATACCTGAGACTGAACGAATACGATGGACTTCCTGGGATCCACCCCTACTGCCAGATAAAGTGCAGCCACGTCAAGTATGTGCTGTTTCAGTTCCTTGGGATCCTGGGGGACCGTGATAGCGTGCTCGTCTACGATGCAGTAGATGCACTCATGATCCTCCTGCAGTTCAACGAACTGCCTGAGAGCTCCAAGATAATTTCCCAAATGAATGTTTCCTGTGGGCTGAACACCCGAAAAAACCCTTTTCATTATGTCTACCTCTATATTTAATATAAATTAAAACCTATTATACATAAAACTGCAGCCGATTACTACCCCTAACTTCCGCGCTGTGACGGCATTATACCGCCCGCGGTTTCCGCAGGAGCGCGATACCGGCCTGCGAACCGGCGAAACTGAACGGCTCGGAGTTCGAAACTGTCTGAGCTGTTTTCAAGAAGCAGGTGATCGGCGATGAGTGAGATGTGCCATATGCTCGCATATAAGGCACATCGATCGAATCGCAGTGGCGAACGCAGTTCGCGCTGCTTCTTGAAAATCATGCGAGTTTTTCGAACTCCCCGTGAAGTGAGCTGCAAGCAGCCCGCCGGTCCCCGCGACGAGGACTTAGCGGGCGGTATAATACCGTCACAGCTCCTGTCTGAATCGTTCCGTTATATTCTTCTCGGCTCTGGATATCGTCATCTGCGATACCCCGAGATCCTTTGCGATCTCCGCCTGAGATTTGTTCTCGATGAATCTTTGTCTGAAAATGTATCTGTTTGTGTCGCTCATGCCGTTCAGGACCCGGGTAATGATCTCATTGATCTCTACCCTCTCGAATCCTTTGTCCGTGAACCCCACGAACTTCTCGATAGGAGATCCCTCTTCATCATCACCGATGACCCCTTCAAGAGAAAAAGCGCCGTAGGCCTTCGAACTCTCAAGTGCCGTCAGTATCTGCTCCTTAGTGAACCCGGTCTTCTCGATCAGCTCCTCCACGGTGGCAGCCCTTCCCGCGGTCTTCAGGAACTCGTCTTCGGTTTCCCTTACCTTGACCGCGATCTCCTTCTGGCGTCTGGGCACGTTAAGACTCCACTCCTTGTCCCGGAAGTATTTCTTTATCTCCCCCAGGATGGTAGGAGCGGCAAAAGTCCTGAACTCAAAGCCCTTTTCAGGGTCGAATCTGTCCGCTGCATTAACAAGGGCTAAGGCTCCTACCTGGTAAAGGTCATCGTACTCAACTCCCTTTCCCAGGTATTTGCGTATAAGTATGTCGATCATGTACAAATGGTCTTCGACCAGTTTGTTACGCTCTTCGATATCCTTCATTTCTTAGTCTTTGTCATTAAAATGGTCTTCTTATCATCTTCACAGCTTACTTCCACGGAATCCATAAGCGACTTTATGAGAAGTTTTCCGATCTCACCCTCGTTGGGGCAGTCGATGCAGCGCTTATTGGTCTTTTCCATGAGTTCATCTGAGGTGTTGATGACCTTTATCGTTATCCTTCCGGGATCTGTCAGACATTCCACGGTATACTCCCTGGCATATCCTTCCATCTCATGGCAGGACACCAGCTGGCATGCCTCGCCTGTGGCCGTCTTGATGTCGTCGATCTCTTCAACATCAAAACCGCAGCCTGCGGCAACTGAACCCACCGCAAGCCTTACGGTACAGATATGTTCCGGTTTTCCCGGGATAACGAACTGGAATCTTTCGCTCATTACAGTTTCATTTCCTCCTGAGGATCGGGTTCTTCAGAAGTCTTCTTCGCCTTGGGCGCAGGAGCCTCTTCTTCCTCTTCCTCATCTCTTGCTACCTTTGAAATAGCTATGATATCAGCGTCCTCTCCCACGTTCATGATCTTGACGCCCTGGGTAGCTCTTCCGAGCTTGGAGACTTCCTTGGCGGGAACTCTGATGATGACTCCGTCGGAGTTGATCAGCATTACGTCATCATCATCGTCTACAACGATAGCGCCGACCAGTTCTCCTGTCTTCTTGAACTTACCCTTGTCGTATGTCAGAAGGCCCTTGCCTCCTCTTACCTGGATCTTGTAATCCTTGGCTCTGGTACGCTTACCGAAGCCCTTCTTGGTGACTACCATCAGTTCCTCTTCGGGTCTGGTGAGTTCCATGGAAACGACTTCGTCGTTCTTTTCGAGCTTGATGGCTCTTACTCCTCCGGCGATACGGCCCATAGGTCTTACGTCGTCCTCGGAGAAGCTGATGCACTTACCCTGGCGGGTAACGATTATGATGTTATCCTCGCCGGTGGTCTGCTTGACTCCGATGAGCTCGTCGCCTTCCTTGAGCTTGATGGCGATAAGGCCGGTCTTGCGGTTGGTGATGAACTCGGTGAGAGCGGTCTTCTTGATGGTTCCCTGCTTGGTCACGCAGATGAGGAAGCGGTTTGCCTCGGACTCATCCAGCCTGATAACAGCGGTCACTCTCTCCATGGACATGAGAGGTATAAAGTTTACGATGGGGATACC
>CACZGZ010000099.1 GCA_902780845.1 uncultured Eubacteriales bacterium | reverse complement strand
GAAGTTTACGATGGGGATACCCTTGGCTGTACGTGAACCCTCGGGGATCTCGTAAGCCTTTATCATGTGGACCTTACCAAGGTTGGTGAAGAAGAGCAGGTGATCGTGGGTCGAGCACATGATCATCTGTTTCACAAAGTCATTCTCTCTCGTGGTGAGACCTGTGATTCCCTTGCCTCCCCTCTTCTGAGCTCTGTATGTATCAGCGGGAACGCGCTTAGCGTATCCTAAGTGAGTAAGGGTGATGCATACGTCCTCTTCATGGATGAGATCCTCTTCATCGATCTCAGCTTCGTCAGCCTGGATCTTGGTCTTTCTCTTGTCTCCCCATTTCTTTTTTACCTCAAGGAGCTCGTCTTTAACCACTCCCATGAGTTTATGTACGTCATTTAAGAGTTCGTTATAGTATGCGATCTTCTTGATGAGTTCCTCATACTCTGCTGTGATCTTCTCTCTTTCCAGTCCCTGGAGCCTTCTCAGCTGCATGTCCAGGATAGCTTTGGACTGGATCTCGGAAAGACCGAAGCGCTCCATCAGTTTTTCCTGAGCGTCATCGTATGAAGATCTGATTATCTTTATGATCTCGTCGATGTTATCGAGTGCGATCAGATAACCTTCCAAAATATGTGCTCTGGCTTCAGCCTTCTTCTTATCGAATTCGGTACGTCTGGTGACTACCTCTTTCTGATGATTGAGATAGATATCGATGATCTGCCTGATGTTCAGGATCTTAGGCTTGCCCTCGTCGATGGCCAGCATGATCATGGATACGTTCTTCTGAAGCTGGGTGTGCTTGTAAAGCCTGTTGAGGATTATCTGAGCATTGGCATCCTTCTTAAGTTCGATCACGATTCGGAGACCTTCTCTGGAAGACTCGTCTCTGATCTCGGTGATGCCTTCAAGCTGCTTGTTCTTTACGAGCTCGGCCATCTTCTGGATAAGAGCAGCCTTGTTGACCTGGAAAGGTATCTCGGTCACGATGATCTGCTGCTTGCCTCTCGATCCTTCCTCGATGGAGCAGACTGACCTGACAACGACCTTGCCCTGTCCTGTCCTGTAGGCTTCCTTGGCTCCGCCCTTTCCCATGATGATGCCTCCTGTAGGGAAATCCGGGGCCTTTATGATCTTGATTATGTCATCTATGGAGCACTCGGGCTCATCAATGACCTTTACGCAGGCGTCTATGGTATCCGAAAGGTTGTGAGGAGGAATGGACGTTGCCATACCTACTGCGATACCGTCGGAACCGTTTATCAGGAGGTTGGGAACTCTGGAAGGAAGCACCACAGGTTCCTGTTCCTCTCCGTCGTAGTTGGGCACGAAGTCTACGGTATCCTTGTCTATATCCCTCAGCATCTCAAGGGAGAAGGGTGTCATCCTGGCTTCAGTGTAACGGGAAGCGGCAGCTCCGTCTCCGTCGATGGAGCCGAAGTTTCCGTGACCGTCAACCATGGGATATCTCATATTCCAGGGCTGAGCCAGTCTTACCATGGCGTCGTAGATGGATGAGTCACCGTGAGGGTGATATTTACCCATTACTTCACCGACGATACGGGCACTCTTCTTATGAGGCTGGTTGGGTGAGATGCCCAGGGCATCCATACCGTAAAGAATTCTTCTGTGTACAGGTTTCAGTCCATCCCTTGCATCCGGAAGGGCACGGGAAACGATTACCGACATGGCATAGTCGATATAACTCTGTTTCATTTCGTCGTAGATCTCATGCTGGATCATCTTTGTATCTTCAAAAAACGTCGTCATTTGTTTCCCTCCTTTCCTTAAGCATCGATGGTCGCATAGTGTGCGTTATCTTCAATGAATTTCTTTCTGGGCGGTACCTTGTCTCCCATGAGGGTGGAGAATATCTCGTCAGCCTGGGCTGAATCCTCGATGGTTATCTGGACAAGGGTCCTGTGGTCGTAGTCCATGGTGGTCTCCCAGAGCTGGGAAGCGTCCATTTCACCGAGACCTTTGTATCTCTGGATCTCCAGCTTGCCGGGAAGTGCTTCTACTTCTGCAAGCTTTCTTTCCTGCTCCTTATCTGAATAGGTATACCATACGTCCTTTCCTTTCTTTATTCTGAAAAGAGGAGGCTGTGCGGCATATACGTATCCGTTTTCAATGAGGGGCTTCATATATCTGTAGAAGAACGTGAGGAGAAGAGTTCTGATGTGAGCTCCGTCGACGTCGGCATCGGTCATGATAATTATCTTATGATATCTCAGCTTATCGATGTCGAAGTCCTGTCCGATACCGCAGCCGAAGGCTGTGATCATGTTCTTTATTTCATCTGAGTTCAGTATCTTATCCAGTCTTGCCTTCTCAACGTTTAAGATCTTACCTCTCAAAGGAAGGATCGCCTGACGCTTACGGTCTCTTCCGTCCTTGGCGGAACCGCCTGCAGAATCTCCCTCTACCAGGAAGATCTCAGAAAGTTCGGGATTCTTCTCAGAGCAGTCTGCAAGTTTGCCGGGAAGTGAGGTGCTGGTAAGAGCGTTTGTGTTTCTGATGATGTTTCTCGCCTTACGCGCAGCTTCTCTGGCGCGGGCAGCCTTCACACACTTCTCGATGATCTGCTTTGCCTGTGAGGGATTCTGCTCGAGGAAAGCCATGAGATAATCGTTGGTCGTGGTCTCAACGAAGCCTCTGATCTCAGGATTTCCCAGTTTACCCTTTGTCTGACCTTCGAATTCAGGTTCCTGAAGTTTTACTGAAACTACAGCTGTGAGACCTTCTCTTACGTCGTCTCCGGTGAGGGCGTCGTCGTTATCCTTCAGTAACTTGGCTCTTCTCGCATAGTCGTTTATTACTCTGGTGAGAGCTGACTTGAATCCTACGAGATGAGTACCGCCGTCAACTGTATTGATATTATTGGCATATCCCAGGATCAGTTCACTGTAGCCGTCGGTGTACTGCATGGCAACTTCCAGCTCATGGGTATCCTTGGATACCTCAAAGTATATTACGTCGTTATGGATGGGATCCTTATTGGAGTTCTGGAAAGCTACCATTTCCTTGATACCGCCTTCATAGTGGAAGACTTCGGAATTCTTCTTTCCTACTCTTTCATCCTTGAGGGAGATCTTGATACCCTTGTTAAGAAAAGCCATCTCACGGACTCTGTGCTTGATGGTGTCATAATCGAAAACCGTAGTTTCGAAAATTTCGGGATCAGGCCAGAAAGTTGTCTTAGATCCGGTCTTTCTGGGAGCGTCACCTATTATCTCCAGAGGGCTTGCATATCTTCCCTGTCTGTATTCCTGGTGATATATCTTGCCGTTTCTTCTTATCTCAACTTCCATCTTAGTGGAAAGAGCGTTAACTACGGATGCACCTACGCCGTGGAGACCGCCGGATACCTTGTATCCCCCGCCGCCGAATTTACCGCCGGCATGGAGCACTGTATGGATGACTTCCACAGCAGGGATCCCCATCTTGGGATGCTTGTCTACAGGCATACCGCGTCCATCATCTTCGACGGTGATGGAATCGTCCTGATTGATGGTAACTTTGATGTTTTTGCAGTATCCTGCGAGAGCTTCATCTATACTGTTATCTATGATCTCATAGACAAGGTGATGAAGACCTCTGGGGCCTGTGGATCCGATGTACATACCGGGTCTCTTACGGACGGCTTCAAGTCCTTCCAAAACCTGTATCTGCGCCGCATCATACTGGCCGGTTGTTTTTTCTTCTAAACTCATATGTATCTCCTCAAAATTTTGGGTCAAAAATTTTAAAAATTCACAAAATCATACATAATGTAGTATAGCATAAATCAATACCTATAGCAAGATTTTTAATATATTTAGTCAAATATTATTAAATTCTCTTAAAAATCGATAAAAAACGAAATTAAAGCAATAAAAAACTCTAAAAAATATGGTATATAACTATATCTTTTAGAGTTATTTTTCGACCTTTCCTTTCACCACTCTGAAAATGGCTGCGTCGGGAAATTCGTCGGTGAGTTTTTTTTGCATTTCTGCAGTTGTTATGAAAAGCTGATTGAATGACAGAGTTTTTATCAGATATTCCTGTCTTTCCAGGTCAAGTTCACTTAATACATCATCGAGAAGAAGTATGGGATATTCACTTGTTTCCTTCTTTATTATATCTATCTCAGCAAGTTTCAAGGATAAGGCTGCAGTTCTTTGCTGTCCCTGGGACCCGAAATTTCTTACATTTATCTTCGTATCCTCATTTTCAATAAAGAAATCCAGATCATCCTTATGTGGACCCTTTGTCGTAGTCCTCATTCTCATATCATTATCGAATGAATTCTTTAATTTTTTATAGAATATATCTCTCTGAATTTTAAGATCATCGTTATATTCTATATTGGGATCGTATTTCAGGGATAATATTTCCTTATTATTCGTTATCCCGGAATGGATGTTTCTGCTTATTTCAGAGATTTCATCTATGAAAGCTTTTCTCTGGATCATTATCTTTGATCCGTAATCAGCAAGCTGTTCATCCCAGATATCAAGCATTACAGGATCTACATTTATTTCCTTCAGATAAGTGTTTCTTTCAAGGAGAACTTTTTTATAGTTTGAAAGATTATCATAATATGAAGGTTTTATCTGACAGAGTTCCTTATCGATGAATTTTCTTCTCTTTTCAGGCTCATCCTTTACGATCTTAAGATCATCCGGACTGAAAATAACGATATATACGTTATCGAGAAGCTGTGAAGTCTTTTTTATCTTTACTCCGTCTATCTTTACGGTCTTTTTATGGTCCTTGTTTATGATGATATTTATCTCCATATCACCCATATCCTTGTTATAGACCATATTTATAATGCTTCTTTCAGC
>CACZGZ010000098.1 GCA_902780845.1 uncultured Eubacteriales bacterium | reverse complement strand
GGAGGTATCAGTATGCAGCTTCATCTTAATAAGCGGTTCGAATGGAAGGAACTGCCCGACATGCAGTTCTTCAGAAGCGAGATAGACCGCAACGCAAAGGACATAACCATCGGGGAGACTTTGTTCTTCAAGGAGCACGGCGTAAAGACCGAGGGCGAATACAAGAAAAAAGCCATGGCAGAGGGCTTTATCACCAAGCACTCCCACATCGGCTGGAACTCCTGGGACGAGACCGCAAAAAATCTCGAATACATATACGAAGAGCTCACCCGCTGCGGAAGCTATATGTCCCGAATGGGCCTCATCTGCGACTGGGTCATGGGCGTACCCGAGGAGTACCGCGACCGCCTTATCCCGGGAACCGGACTTATCCTGAACACCCCTGAAGAATGGAAGGCTGTCGGCCAGGTAGTCCCCATACAGCCTCACATGAGCGACCATATGCTGGGCTGCCCCAACGCTCTTGAAAACGTTAAGATGGCGCTGAACGCGGGCGTGACCTCCATCGGAAACGTCTCCCACTACTTCACCTATGAATATCCCAACGTTGATCTGGAATACATGCGAACATACAACTCCGTGATCGGCTTCGGCCTCATGGGAAAGTTCGACGGCTGCGTGATCCACTCCAACCTGGACGACGGTTACGGAAACCAGTTCCACGACCTGGCGAACCTGACGGGCTGGACCATGATGGAGCGCTACCTGGTTGAGACCCTTCTCGGAGGACAGCTGTCCCTCGCCTACGGAAACCTCTTCAGCGACCCCATCTCAAGGATCGTCTTCAACATGGCCTGCGACGCCACAAACACCAAGGGCGCGCCGGGCACCATGACCTTCGGGAACACCATAGATTACGGACTGGATATCAGTAAAAACTACGGCGCCCTGGCCAGCTTCTCGCTGGCTGACGCGATCTGTCAGATACATAAACCCACCGGACACTCCGTGGCCTCCGTACCCGTTACAGAAGCCATGCGAGTCCCCACACCCGATGAGATCGTGGACGGCCACCTGGTGGTGGACATGATGATCGAAAAGGCCCGCATGTACGAGCCCTACATGGACTGGAAGCGTATCGAGGAAGAGCGCGATCTTCTGGTATCCCAGGGCAAGATCTTCTTCGAGAGGATCATGAACGCTCTGGACGATCTGGGAGTGGACACCGAGCACGCAGGCGAGGTATTCGCCGCAGTCAAGGCTATCGGTGCCCGCCAGCTGGAGGATAACTTCGGAGTAGGCGAACAGGACAAGGCTGCCCTGGGCGGCCGCAGGCCCGTGCGTCCCACGGATATAGTAAAGACCCTCCAGGAAAAGCAGGTCAAATACTTCCAGGGAGCAGGCGATATTCTTAAGGCCCTCGACGGGCTTCGCCTGATCGTCGGATCCACTGACATACACGAATACGGAAAAGATATAGCGAAATCACTTTGTCTTACTGCAGGGGCTGAGGTCTTCGATCTTGGCACCTACGTGACCGCTCAGGAGATCGTGGATAACGTCCTCGAGACGGAATGCAAAGCAGTCTTCATCTCCACCTTTAACGGCGTCGCCCTTTCCTTCGCAAAGGAAGTTCTGGCCCTGCTTAAAGACCAGGGGCTGGACGACGTGACGCTCGTTCTGGGCGGTGCCCTTAATGAGAACATGGACGGCAGCATGCTTGCGGTGGACGTGACAGATGAACTCGCCTCCATGGGAGTGAACGTTGAAAACGATCTCAACAAGACCGTTGAAATAGTGAGGAAGATCTATGAAAACTGATTTGAGATCAAGACATGATTCCCGCTATGCGGTCCTGGTGGACTTCGGAAGCACATACACAAAGATGGCTGCAGCGGATCTTAAGGATCACCGGATCATAGCTACCGCTCATTTCCCGTCGACTGTAGCGACAGATGCCTCCATCGCTCTTTCGGAGTGTTACGAGGCTGCCCGCGAAGCTATCGGTCCCGAGGCCTTCGAAGATGCATATAAGATAGCGTCCTCAAGCGCAGCAGGAGGCCTCAGGATGGCAGTCACCGGGCTGTCACCATCTCTCAGCATCCAGGCGGGAAGAAGCGCAGCCTTCGGAGCAGGCGCAAAGATCCTCAAGACCTGCTCGGGCCTTCTGAAAGACACGGATATCGAGGAACTTGAGAAGCTCCCAATCGAGATCCTTCTCATCACCGGAGGCTATGATCATGGAAACAGCACAACGGTCCTCGCAAACTGCGAAAAGATCGCCGGGTCTTCCATCCACGTCCCCATAGTGTTCGCGGGAAACTGCGACGTTTCTAAGGATGTGCGCCGGATGCTCACCTTCTCGGGAAAGGAATTCTATATAGTTCCCAACATCCTTCCCTCAGTGGGAAAGGTAAACAGCGAGCCCGTGGAGGAGATCATAAGGGACCTCTTCCTCTCAAGGATCGTCAACATGAAAGGTCTGGACAAGGTAACGGGCCTTATGGATGAGGTCGTTATGCCCACCCCCAAGGCCGTGCTTTCGGCCTGCGACCTTCTCTCAACAGGCCCCGGCGGAAAAGGCGGTCTGGGAGAGCTGATCGCAGTGGACGTAGGCGGCGCCACCACGGACATCCACTCCTGCGCGGAACCCGGATCCTACGAAGGAGCCAAGCTTCTCGGCGCAAAAAACTCCTACACGCAGCGTACGGTCGAGGGCGACCTGGGAATGAGGGAATCCTCGGACACGCTTCTTAAGGAAGCCGGCTCATTCGGCTGCGACGTACAGAATGTGATCGACCGCTGGCACGAAAGCCACGAAGCCCTTCCGGAGACCGAACTTGAAGCTGAAGTCGACCGTTTCCTTGCGAATAACGCGGTCAGGATAAGCGCCAGACGTCATGCCGGACATATCGAGCCCACGGTAGGCTCTTCCATAAGATACGTCCAGTATGGAAAGGACCTTACAGGAGTCCGCACCGTCATCGGTACAGGCGGCCCCCTGGTCTTCAGCGGCTACGGAAAGGAGCTCCTGAGAGGAGTTCTCCGGGATCCCGAACGGGAGCCCATGATCCTCCTTCCGTCTGATGCACGCTTCCTTCTGGATGAGGATTATATATTCTTTGCTGCAGGTCTCTTAAGGGAGATCGACGAAGAAGCCGCCTATGATATTTTGCTGAAAAGTTTAAGGATATGAAAAAGACAGCCTTCAAGGCTGTCTTCCTTTATTTGATATTGAGTTTAATCTTCCACCACGAACTTCTCGATCACGGTGTCGTCTACATAGCCCAGCTTGAGTTCGCCGAGTCTCAGGAAGTGATCCTGTCTGCCGTGTGCGGCGAGCGCTTCGGCGTCCTTCCACTTCTCCACCAGGAGAAGATCGTTGCTTCCGTCTGTGGGTACATAGTAATCATACTTGATGTTTCCTTCTTCTGCGCGGCACTTGCCGTCGATGCCTTCTGCTATGATGCTTGCGAGGAACATCTCTCTCATTCCGGCTTTACACTTGTAAGTCACATTTAAAACTATCATGTCTTTCTCCTACTTATACTCTTCATTCCAAAATATAAGATTTCAGTCTTACATTCCTATTATATCACAATCTTTTCCCACGTGCATGATTATTTAGCGTCATCCGTACCGCTTTAAACAGAGCGCCGCCTGTGGTTTTTTGTGCCTGTATTAATATACATTTTACAAAAAATCATCCCCCCGCGCAGTACTTTTGAGCCAACCCTGCTATTCCCATGATTTCTGATTATCTTGTGTGCTTGCTTCATTTAGGTTATAATAAAAAGAAAACGGGAGAAATACTATGGCTGCTAATAATTATTCTCGTTTCAGTCTGAAAAGACTGTTGATATTCATACTTATACTGCTGGTCGTGTTTGCCTTTTCTTCTGTGAACTTCGCTTTCGCAGATACGGAGTCCGAGGAAACAGCAGAGGCCACAGAGGAAACTGAAGAGTCCGCTGAAGAGACAGCTGACGAAGGAGAGGAAGAAGCGGAAGCCGAAATCAAAGACCCGGACCCTCCTCCCGTACTCCTCTACAGACCTGTATCCAAGACATATACCTACAATCCCCTCACAGGAGAATGGGGGTTTGATCCCGGCAAGATCATCCAGACAAGAGTCGTGGGCGTAGTCGTGGAGAATCACCCTGCGGCAAGGCCTCAATGGGGTATGGACGATCCTCTCTTTGCGCCCGATATCATCCTCGAGGGAGAAGTTGAAGGCGGCATCAGCCGTATGCTATGGATGTGGGCTGACTTCAATAAGATGCCTTATATGGTCGGTCCCGTAAGATCCGCCAGACCTCCTTTCGTGAGATTCTCCGAACTGTTCAATGCCATGTTCATACACTGGGGAATGAGCGAGTCGGAAGGCTACTATACAGGCGCTGATTACTACTTCTACGCTGACGGAGTGGACCATTTGGACGGAATGTATTTTGAGAGTTCCGGGCCGTTTGGCAGAAACTGGGATTCGGGCAGATCCGCAGAGCATCTTGCAGTCGTCTACGGAAACGTCCTTCCCGAGTATCTCGCATCATATTTCAACACCGCAAGGGACGACAGCCTTACGTCAAACCTGAAATTCTATGAAACCAAGGAACCGCGCGGAGCGAAGGCTTCATGCCACGATCTCTACGTGCAGTTCTCCAACATATCAAAATCCACCGAGTGGTACTACGACAAGAAGACTCAGAAGTATTACACTTCCGACTTCGAGACAGGCGTGGCGAGGGACAACCTTCTCATCCTGATGGATACCACCTACTACGTGACCAAGGTGTCCACCACCTATTGCAACTACGACTTCGCAGGAGGAGACGCGTATCTTGCAAGCTGCGGCGCCGTGCAGAACATCAAGTGGACCGTGGAGAACGGCAAGCTCCGCCTCTACGACCCCAACACAGGAG
>CACZGZ010000097.1 GCA_902780845.1 uncultured Eubacteriales bacterium | reverse complement strand
TTTACGAATCTTGCCTGCTGAAGGTAGGTGTCATGCATCCTCTTCAGCATGTTGTTCATCGCAGCCTCTATCCCCTTAAGTTCGGAATCTCCCAACGACAGCTCCGTCGTATTCTCCGGAGATATATGTTCGATGGCGTTCTCTATGGTATGATACTTGGCATCATCAAAGGACAGCTTGGTCAGTTCGTCTGCCTTCAGCGCGATCTCGTTTATCGGCTGCAGAGTATCTTTTATTTTTTTGTGCTCAAAATAGTATGAAAACAAAAGATCGATGATCTGGAATATGATGACTATGATCACTATCGCCGATATCAGCATGAAAGCAGGAAAGATATTCTGTTTCAGAATGACCGTATCGCCCTTAAGCACCTCGTATGTAAGATTTACCAGACCCGAACCTTCGCTGTATATCTTTCTCGTGAGCCCGAAATCAATTATTTTAGATGTCCCTGTCCCGCCGCTTCCGACAGCTGTAACCTCCGACGCCAGAAGCCACATAAAAGCCATTCCAAAGAACAGCAAAACATCCGCGCCAAAAAACACCCCCAGCTTCTTCCTGACCATCTGGCCGTGAAGTTTGCGGGCTATCGAAGACATGCTTTTTGTCGGTTTTACTTCGTTATGTTCTTTGCTCATCTTTTATACTGTTCCTCAGTTGGACTTTATTACGTATCCCACGCCTCTTACAGTCTGTATCATGTGCACGTCGAATACCTCGTCGATCTTCGACCTGAGGTATCTGATATACACGTCTATCACGTTGGTCTCTCCCAGATAATCATATCCGCAGACCCTTTCAAGCAGGGTGTCCCTGGAAAGTACGATGTCCATATTTTCCAAAAGCACCCTGAGCATCACGAATTCCCTGTTCGTCAGGTCTATGCTGTGACCGGCGTAGGTCACCGTATGCTTCGGGATACTCATCTCCAGCTCCTTCCACTTAAGGATACCCTCTTCCTTCAGATCCCTTGCGTCGGAAATGCCTGATGCAGTGCCCCCTCCGTTTCCGGTGAGGCCGGCAGCAGAAGACGCGATATGATGCTTCAGGGCTACCCTGATCCTTGCCAGGAGTTCCTCTATTGCGAAGGGCTTGGTGATGTAGTCCACAGCACCTGCATCCAGTCCGGATACCTTGTCCATCACAGCGTCCCTTGCGGTGAGGAGGATCACAGGGGTGTCCTTCACCTTAAGGAGCCTCCTCAGCACTTCCATACCGCTCAGTTCAGGAAGCATTATATCCAGAAGTATCAGACTGTAATCCTTTTCAAGGGCCATATCGAGAGCTGTCCTCCCGTCCATGGCTTTGTCCACCTTGTAACCCTCGTGCAGGAGCTCCAGTTCTATGAACCTGGCCAGTTTTTCTTCGTCTTCAACTATCAGGATATATGCTTCCATGATCTCACCTCTTTATTTGATCTGACGGTTATTTATTGCTGTCTTCAGGACCTGACTGTCCGCCGGACTCCTTTGAAGAAAAGCTCTCCTTCACGTTGTCCGCTATGTCGGATGCCTGATCCAGGATCGTGTTTACAGCCTTGGAATCGTTCTTCCCTTCTATGGAGTATCTCACTCCGAAGAACAGGGATACGAGAATGACTATCCAGATTACGTGCCAAGTGAACAGGATTATGATGGCTGAAAGCCAGAGCGGAAGATTTATGATATCGTTTCCGTTCTTTGCTACTCTCAGCGAGTTGTCAGAAAGGTATCTGAAGATCCTTCTGAAGAATCCTCCTACACCCTTGAAGGCTTCACCCTTATCTGTCTTGGCGCTCTCCCTGACAGCTTCAGAAACGTTTGCGTATTCAGTCTGCTCAGACTTTCCGGATACGTACTCCGACTGCTCAGGTCCCTTGACCTTGCCGCGCTTCTCTAAAATTATCATAGCATCCAGAAGATCTCCGTTTGCTTCATCCAGCGCTGCCTTAGCATCCTCGAATGATACGTTGGCTTTTTCTACCAGTCTCTCTACTTTTTCGAAATTATCCATGATCTTACCTCTTTCTTAAATGTATCTATCTATTAATACCATGACCGGACTTTTCGGTCCGTCATTTCCTTTTGACAGTTATCATCATAGTATTAATAAATGAATGAATCTTTTAAGAAAGATTAAAACAAGATTAAAACAAAATATTTTTTAAAATTATATCATCTGACGTATACCCAGTCAAACATGCAGTCTACGTATAACCGAAAAGGCCCGCCGTCAGGCAGGCCTTTCAGTTGATCGTTGTTTCCCCTTATTTATCTTCCTCTTCTTTATTATCACCTTTTTTGATCAGTACGTATCTCTCCTGTTTCTTCTTTCCTCCGAAGAGCTTTCCTATCCTGCTGAAGACATGGAATCTTACGATCAGCGCTATGATAACAGCCAGGATGATCAGCTGGATCGCATAGTAGCCTATCCAGTTGATGATGCTTTCGATCCAGGCTCCGAAGTTCGAAGCGCCCCTCTGTATGCTTCTCATGAGCCTCTGTCCGAAGGTCAGGTCCTCAGTCACCGCCGTGGAGTACTCGCTCACCTTCTCGATGCTCACGTAAACCGTGGAATAGTCTATCAGGCTGTCGTATCTCTGAAGATCCGAGGTGAACTGCTCGATCTGATACTCGGTATCGGAAAGCGCTGTCTCAAGCTCGATGATATCAGTCATGGTCGACGCCTGGCTCAGAAGTGCTTCCAGTCTGTCGTGCTTGTTCTTAAGAGTCTCCAGCCTTCTCTCGGTATCGAAGTAGGCCTGCCCCACGTCCTGTGCGTTCTGGCTCATATTTACCACATGCAGCCCTCCGCTCACCGAATCGATGAATTCGCTGAACTTTTCCGAAGGCACCCTCACGGTGTAACTTGCATACCTGTAGGAATCGTCAGTGCTGTAGTAGTTTCCGTTGTCCTGGGTGATATTCTCAAAATATCCCCCTGCCTTCTCCACCATGCTGTAAAGCGCCTTTTCGGCCTCATCGAAGTCCAGAGTCTGGACAGCCATATTTGCTGTAAAGATCAGCTTCACGTTTTCTTTGTTAAAGGAACCGGGAAGGCCGATGACTGCGCTTCCCGCATCCTCTTGAGCCGCCTCGGCCGGTTCTGCGCCTGTTTCATATCCGGCACCGTCCGATTCGGCGATGAATGAATTCCCGAAGCCGCTGTAGCCGGAACCTTTAGACTCCTCAGCCTGTGCGTCTCCGGAACTTGGCGCGCTTCCTCCGCAGGCCGCCATGGCCAGGGTAAACATAAGCGCCATCAGGATCACCATGAACTTTTTCATTTCCCTTCCCTCCATAAAAAATATATTGAATTTCCCCTTTGACTTGTATACAGCCCACCCTGCTGAAATGTTGCAAAAAATTTAAAAAGCGCCCTCAGATTTTTTTCTGAGGGCGCAAATAATCTGATATTATCAGCTCTTGTTTATGAAATACAGTCCAACGAGGACTATCAGTATACCTATGATCTTGTTCGGCGTCAGCGCCTCTCTGTAAAGCAGGAAGCCCACTGCTATCAGCGCGATGGCCAGGAATGCGCTCTGCACTATTGAAAGAACGCTCACCTGCCATCCTGCTCTGTAAGCGAAGATGAAACCTACTTCCAGGCATACAAGGATGATACCGAATACGATGGACGCCCAGTTCACCTTGCTGTACTCCGCCAAAAGCGTGGTGTCTCTTCCGAAAATGAAGAAAAGTATCAGGCTGGCGATCGCGGAAACCACATACGTTATCGTAAGGGATGCAAAGGGATCCATATCCTGAGGAACCGACTTGGCGCAGATCTGATACGCCGTATTGGCTGCCACCACCAGGATCAGCGGCCATAAGTATGCTAACATTTTATTACCTCTACTCTTCAATTACTACCTCGGGATTTTCCTTATTTGCAATAAACTTCTTAACTGTTCCGCCCAGTTCCTTCTGGATCATTGCGCTGAGTTCATCAAGTGCAGCCTCAAGCTCATCGTGGCGGGAGTTGTTGACCTGCTCGATGATCATGAAAGCGTTTGTAACTTCCTCTGTGAGCATGGTACGTACGGATTCACGCCAGTTCCAGCAGCGGCAGATAGCACCGGTGTTGTCCTTGTAAACTACTTCTCCGGGAAGAGCGGGCTCGTCCTTGTCAGATCCGTATGTTACGAAATATTCTCCTCCGTCAGCAACTGCCAGTCTGATGTCACCGTCGAAAGCGTCGATGTTCTCTCCGCCTACAGGCATGCCGTACTTGAGGGAGATTCCGTTATAGATATCAACGAGAGGATTGATGCATCCGATCTCTCCGCCGTTTGATACACGCTTGAGAAGTGCTTCGATGGAGCATCTTACGCCCTTCTTTGTCTTGAATTCGTGGAATGCATCTCTCCATACTCTTACGACGGGATTCTCTGTCCACTCTTCAGCCTTGAAGTACTTGGCAGCGATCTTCTCGTTCTCTCTGAGCCAGGGAGCGTACTTCTCTTCATCTTCCGGCTGGTTATTGATGCCGTTACATACCAAAATGCCTATCTCACAGTCGGGAAACAATTCAAGGAAAGGCTTCTCCATTACAAACTTCTTCATTTTTTACCTCCGTAATATTATTCAAAAACTCTCACAGCCGGCGCATGATGATAAAACAAAAGCGCCCGTACCCGTATCTTCTAAGGCCTAACGACACGGATCTGCGCTGCTTCACTCACCCGGCGGCGAGTCAAAATATTCTCTTCGCAGAAATTATACAAAATACCATATTTATTGTCAATAAAAATGTGATATAATCAGTCTCGTCAAATAGTATTGTTTTCGGAAGGTATTATATGGATTATTTACTTGAACTTCAGGCGCTGAGGGAAAACTGCCCCGACGCGCTGAACTGGATACTGCTTGGTATCTCAGAGTTTATTACCG
>CACZGZ010000096.1 GCA_902780845.1 uncultured Eubacteriales bacterium | reverse complement strand
TTGACGCAAAAAGAACTGGCAGACCTGACAGGAATAGATCAGTCTGATATTTCTAAAATCGCAAGAGGGATATCAAACCCAACTGTCAGTACTTTAGAACGAATAGCAAGTGCCCTGGGCGCTAAACTTGTTATCAGAATAGAACGCTGACTGTTGATTTCGTAAAAAATCAAATTCAAAAGAAAAAAACCAAGGTCCATAAAGGCCCTTGGTTTTTTGATAACCTTGATCGATTAACGCTTTGAGAACTGTGAAGCTCTTCTGGCCTTCTTGAGACCGTACTTCTTTCTCTCTTTCATTCTGGGGTCTCTTGTTAAGAAACCTGCTGCCTTAAGGGTAGCTCTGTAAGCTTCCTTATCTGCTTCGCAGAGTGCTCTGGAAATACCATGTCTGAGCGCTCCTGCCTGGCCGGTGAATCCACCGCCTGCAACGGTAGCAACTACGTCGAACTTGCCTTCTGCTCCAACGAGCTCGAGGGGACGACGAACTTCTCTCTTAACGATCTCCATTCCGAAATAATCGTCTAAGTCTTTCTTGTTGACAGTGATCTTACCGGTTCCGGGGATCAGTCTAACTCTGGCAACAGATGATTTTCTTCTGCCAGTACCTTGATACTGCATTTTAGCCATTTGTCATTTCCTCCCTTTCCCTTAAATTTCCAAAGTCTCAGGCTTCTGTGCTGTATGAGGATGTTCTGCACCAGCATAGACCTTTAACTTCTTGAACATCTGTCTTCCAAGCTTTCCATCAGGAAGCATGCCCTTAACAGCATGTCTGATGATCTCTTCAGGCTTCTTCTGCTGTAACTTGTCGAAGGTGATCTCTCTGAGTCCGCCGGGATATCCGGTGTGCTTCTTGTAGATCTTTTCATTTCTCTTCTTACCGGTAACAGCTACCTTCTCTGCGTTGATAACGATAACGTAATCTCCGCAATCAACATGTGGTGTGAAAGTCGGCTTGTTCTTTCCTCTGAGAACTGAAGCGACTTCTGAAGCAAGCCTTCCAAGAGTCTTGCCATCTGCATCAACGACGTACCACTTACGTTCAACTTCTGCAGGCTTTGCGATGAATGACTTCATTGCGTTTCATGTTCCTTTCTACCTACTAGGTTCTTACGAACTGTTTCGGTTCTGCCTACTGAGTTTCCCGGTGCAAGTACCGGTAAACCTGGTCGGCATCCTAAAAATAACTTTTAGTTCAGGGCTCTCCGGACGCTGCCTAAACCCTGAAGACGCACAATCGTGCTTTTATATTATATGACCAAGGCGGAGCAAATGCAAGCACTTTTTTCAGTGCTTTTAAGGTGCCCTGTTTCTCCGCAAAACAAACAGGATACAACGCTCTTTTCAGGGCATTGTATCCTGCTTCATTCTGAATCAGTTAGTCCAGTTCAACCATCTGGAACTTCTTCTTGCCCTTCTGGATGAGGAGTTTGCCCTCTTCATCGAAGCAGTCAAGAGTAACCTTCATCTTGGGGTCGGTGACCTTTTCGCCCTGGAGTGAAAGTCCGCCCTGTTCGACAGTTCTGAATCCTTCAGAAGTGTTCTGGATCAGCTTCAGTTCCTTTAGGAGGTTCAGGAGGCCTACGCCTTCTCCTTCAAACTCGGAACGGGCCTTCTTAACGGTGGGAACGTTTGCCATATCACCTGCTCCTCCGAATGCAGCTCTTGCTCCGTCCAGAGCCTTCTTGGCTTCCTCTTCTCCGTGTACCAGCTTGGTAACCTCATATGCCAGGATCTCCTTGGCCTTGTTGATCTCGGCTCCTTCAAGAGATGAGAGTCTGTTTACCTCTTCCATGGGAAGGAAGGTGAGCATTCTTAAGCACTTGTTTACGTCAGCGTCAGCCACGTTTCTCCAGTACTGGAAGAATTCGTAAGGGGAAGTCTTGTCGGGTCTCAGCCAAAGAGCTCCCTTGGCGGTCTTTCCCATCTTCTTTCCTTCTGAGTTTGTAAGAAGGGAGAAGGTCATGCCGTATACTTCCTTGCCTGTCATCTTACGGGTGAGGTCAACTCCTCCGATGATGTTTGACCACTGGTCGTTTCCGCCGAACTGGATCTTAACGCCGAAGTCACGGGCCATTACCATGAAGTCGTATGACTGCATGAGCATGTAGTTGAGCTCGAACATGGTGAGTCCGCCCTCACGCTCCATCCTCTGCTTGAAGCACTCAGCTCTCAGCATGGTGTTTACGTTGAACTGGGATCCTACCTCTCTTAAGAAGTCGATGTAGTTCAGAGGTCTCAGCCATCTTGCGTTGTTTACCGCTACGGCCTTGCCGGGCTCGGGTTCTTTGTTCTGGTGTCCGGGTACGTATACGCCTTCGTTTCCTTCATACTTCCACTCTTCATCGAAGTCGAGGAACTGGTCGAAGAGTTTTTTGAACTGTTCGCAGTTGTGCTCGATGGTCTCGATGTCCATGACCTTTCTCATGTCGGTCCTGCCGGAGGGGTCACCCACCATTCCTGTGCCGCCGCCGATGAGAACTACGGGAGTGTGTCCGAACTTCTGCATGTACATCATGATGATGACCTGCATGAAGTGGCCTACGTGAAGGCAGTCAGCTGTCGGGTCGAAACCGATGTAGAACTTGACTTTTTCGTTCTTCAGGAGTTCTCTTACCTTGTCCTCGTCTGTGGACTGCTCGATGAATCCTCTTTCCTTAAGAACGTCGTATACGTTGTCGAATTTGCTTACATTGTCTGGTATTAACTTATTGAAGTCCATTGAATTATATTATCCTTTCAAAATATTGGATATGGGTCGTTACTTGGTGCCGAAAAGTCTGTCGCCTGCATCTCCCAGACCGGGTACGATGTAAGCGTTCTCATTGAGACACTCATCTTCCTGTGCGATGTAGATATCAACATCGGGATGAGCTTTCTGAAGAGCTTCGATTCCTTCAGGTGCAGCGATGAGGCACATGAAACGGATGTCCTTTCCGCCTCTCTGCTTGATGGAATTGATAGCGTCGATCGCGGATCCACCCGTAGCAAGCATGGGGTCTACTACGAAGATGGTCCTCTTGTCGATGTCGCTGGGGAGCTTGCAGTAGTACTCAACGGGAAGGTGTGTCCTGGGGTCTCTGTAGAGTCCGATGTGACCTACCTTTGCGTTGGGATAGAGGGCAAGCATGCCGTCTACGAAGCCGAGTCCTGCTCTTAAGATGGGAACGATGGCGATGTCCTCGCCCTTAAGCATGTTCTGTCTGGTCTTGCAGATAGGAGTTTCGATCTCCACCTCTTCGAGAGGAAGATCGCGGGTCGCTTCATATCCCATGAGCATTACTACTTCTTTAGCAAGCTCCTTGAATTCCTTCGTTGTGGTCTGAACTTTTCTCATCATCGATACTTTGTGCTGAATAAGCGGATGATCAAATACAAGTAATTTTCCCATTTTTATTCTCCTTTATATGTCGCTTAATTGCGTTTATAACTGTTTCTCAAAAAACTCCCGCCGGCTACATCTCGTCCAGCATATCGGTCCTTCTCTTATGGCGTCCTCCTGCGAACTCCGTATCCAGCCATTCGTCCACGATGTCACAGGCCAGTTCCGGTGTGGTGGTGCGTCCGCCGAGAGCTATCATGTTTGCGTTATTGTGCTCCTTGGTGAGATGTGCCATCTCAACTGAGGTGCAGAGTCCGCATCTGATACCCTTTACCTTGTTAGCCGCGATGGAGATACCGATCCCGGTCCCGCAGCATACGATGCCGAGATCTGCCTTGCCGGAGGCCACTGCCTCAGCGCAGGCCTTGCCGTATACGGGATAGTCTACCGACTCTTCGGAATGGGTGCCCAGATCAACAAGTTTCAGGGACTTATCCTTTTCCTTAAGATGTTTTTTGATGCTTTCCTTAAGTGCATAACCGCCGTGATCGCTTGCAAGTGCAATAATCATAGTTCTACCACTTCCTTTCTCATCAATATCAATTATGTTATATCCGGCAGACTTGAACATGCGGTTCATGACGGAGAAGCCTACTCCGCTCTCTTTAAGCGCCGCTGCCAGTATCACATCAGTGTCGTTTTTGTCGCATTCCCTGAGCCTTCCAAAAAACTCATGAGCTGCTTTTTCGCTCTCGTCGTCAGTGTAGATAATGGTCTCTACCTTCTTGCCCTGCTCCCTCAGGCGTGACGCTTCCTTTTCGATCGCTTCGATAACAGCATCCTCGTCAGATCCTCTGTAGATGGTCATCTGAGCCTTGGGGGCATAATGCTTGTATTTCATTCCCGGCGACTTGGGTTTGAAGTCTTCGCTTGCCACCGGGTTTCCCGTCTCCTTCGAGATCTCGGGCTTCTTGAGAAGGCTGGGATCGGGGATCACGGCCTTCCCGAGAACTGCTGAAAGCTTTTCAGCGGTAAGTATTCCCGGCCTCAGGATCATGGGAGTCTCTCCCGTCATATCTATTACTGTGGATTCGATACCTACCTGGCATTCGTCTCCGCAGATGATGGCATCCACCCTTCCCATCAGATCGTCTATGCAGTGCTGATAGGTGGTGGGGCTGGGATGTCCGCTCAGGTTCGCCGAAGGTGCTGCGATGGGCACGCCGGACTCTGTAATGAGGTCGCGGGCGACTTCAGCTGAAGGCATCCTGACAGCAACTGTGTCGAGCCCTCCCGTGGTCACTCTGGGGATAAGATCCTTTGCGGGAACTACCATGGTGAGGGGCCCCGGCCAGCATTCATCCATCAGTTTCTTCATGTCGGGCGTCATGAGATCCGTAAGTTTCTTCATATCGTCTTTATGCGATATGTGGACGATCATCGGATTATCCGAGGGTCTTCCCTTGGCCTTGTATACTTTGCCCACCGCTTCCGGATCCAGTGCATTGGCTCCGAGTCCGTAGACAGTCTCCGTGGGGAAAGCCACCAGGCCGCCGGCTCTTATGATCTCCGCCGCGGTCCTTATATCTTCTTTACTTGTCGTAAGTATCTTTGTATCCAAAAGTAACCTTCTTCCAATCAGAAGTTTTTCATCTTCTCAGCCTGGTCTGAGGT
>CACZGZ010000095.1 GCA_902780845.1 uncultured Eubacteriales bacterium | reverse complement strand
TCCGCCGCGAGTCTCGTGATATCTCCCTGCCATATGGAAAGTCCGTCCCTGATCTCAGGGATCTCATCCAAGCCGACGATCCCATTCTCTTTAATGCGCCCCTTAAGGTACTCGTCCTGCACCTCCTTCACCTCATCCGGAAGAGGCCTCGGCATCCTTATGTTCATGAGCGACCTGAGGAGCGTGCGTTTTCCTTCGGTATCCTCCGGCGTGTCAAGTAATCTGTATTTAACGGAATCTGCCTTGAAAGCTTCCACAAGATAGTCAAGGCGTTCTTCCTGTGTCATTGCTTTTGTCATGATAATACCTCCTGCCATGAGCCTTCAGGCTTTAAAAACGGCCCCGTTTCCACGGAGTCGTCCGGTCACACCTCTTCAGCCAGCAGCTCTTTCATCCCGGTCCTGAGATCCATAAGCGTATACTTTTTCATCTCATTCTCCATGGCATCCTGAATGCTGTTCAGCTTGCCGTCCAGCAGTGCGTGGATGTTACGCCCTACAGGGCAAGCCGGGTTCGGCGCCTCATGGAAGCGGAAAAGGTCTCCGCCTTCCACCGGCTCTATGGCCTCGTAAACGTCATAAAAAGATATCTCTGAGAGTTCCCTCGTGAGTTCTATCCCGCCTGTGCCTCTTGCGACGGTTATGAGCCCAGCATTCTTCAGCTGCGTGAGTATTTTGCGAATGATGACAGGATTGGTGTTAATGCTGGCGGCCAGGAAATCGCTGGTCACCTTGTGGTCATCACCGAAAGTATCCACGCAGGTAAAGATGTGGAGCGCTATGGTAAATCTGCTTGAGATCTGCATGTTATACCTCCCTTATACATGCCATCATTCTATAATAAAACTGTTGTAAATTCAATAGTTACATCTGATGGTGTCAATATATCACAGGTTAGTTGTAATGTCAATGGTTACAACGAAATTTTTTTAAAAAAATTTTTTGCAGAAAAAAACGGCCATTCCGGCCGTCTCTTAATCAGTGCTGATATCACACCTTTTCAAACCTATACTTTTGTTTTATTTCAGGATACTTCACGTGATCCACTTCCTCCATGAACATCTGAAGGGGCCTCACGTACATTCCCCCATCGTCATAGAGGGCGCGGTAGACCATCATCTCTTCCCTGGTCTCGCTGTGGATGGCCACGCCCACGATCTCGTAAAGATATTTATTTGCGCGGAGCTCCTCTTCATTAAGGGTCTCGCGCTTGAAGTGCCGGACGATGTCGCCGGGCTTGAATGTTCTGTCGTTCATAGTCGATCACCGATCTTTCCATTCTTTAATTTTATTCTTAATGCATTCCGTCTGCAGATTCTGGAAATACTCAAAGTAGCGCCTGCCGCGCTCCTTGTCCGCTCCCGTAGGATCGCCCATAACCCCGATAGGGCTGACAGAACCCACTCCCTCATTAAAGAACTTATCCAGAAGCTCTCCCGTGAGCGGCCCCACGTAACCTCTCTGAAGCTTGTCGCGGCGCACGTAGTTCTCGTCTATCAGAGCCATGATCGAGGTCTCCCAGTCGCAGGCGTGTCCTCCGCAGGTCCCGGGTTCCAGTCCCTCTATCCTGTCCATCTCTGCCAGGCTCTCGTCCAGCTCATCAAGAGAGACCCCGGTTACTATGCAGATCTCAGGGTTCGCCTCAGCCTGCTCACGTGCGATCTCTTCCAGTGTCTTGAAGTTCCCACCGTGGGACGAGCAAAGCACTATCTTCTTAAATCCATGCCTTATATATGCTGTGATATAGTCCTCGACTATACCTTTAAAGATCTCGGGTCTTAATGTAATGCTTCCCGGGAATCCCATGTGGTGAGCGCTGAGTCCCGGCCTTATCACGGGCGCTGCCAGCGCATGCCCAAGCCTTCCCGCCAGGTCCTCCGCCTCAAAATACCCCAGCGCCGTATCCGTCACCTCCGGGAGTCCCGGCCCGTGCTGCTCTATAGACGCCGCAAAAATAACCACAGTATCATATCCATCCGCCAGAGCGTCCATTATCTCCGACCAGGTCATGTTTTCAAGTAACAGGGTGTTCATAATGTCCTCCTTTGCTGCCTTCACCTCACACTTTGAGTAACGTGCCGATCCCCTTTTCTTTTGCTTTATCTATTACCATGGATGCGGTCATCAGATCCTGAAGGCCGATCCCCGTACTGTCAAATATAGTTATATCTTCGTCCGATGTCCTTCCGGGCTTGTTTCCCAAGATCACATCGCCTATCTCCGTTATGTCTTCAGCCTTCACCAGGCCTGCTTTCACGGCCTTCTCGCACTCGCCCACGGCCACCACCTGGGTTACATCGTCCGCGAAGAGTTTCGCGCGTCCTGTGAGTTCCAGATCCAGTTCCTGCTTTCCTTCCATGTCGGAACCTATGCATGAGAGATGTGTTCCGGGCTTCACCCAGCCGCTCTTGATGATCGCTTCCTTTGAGGGAGTCGCGGTGAGTATCACATCCGCCGATCTTACAGCAACCTCCAGACCTGCCATATCCTCAGCGAAGCAAACCTTGAACCCGGATCCGACCTTATCTCTTACAGCCTCCGCGAAGGCCCCGGCCTTGCCCTGGTTATGAACGTTCACAACGGTTATCTTCTTTATATTTCCTAACGCTTCCAGTGTCGCCTCTATCAGCGGCATTGCCTGCGCCCCGGTCCCCAGGGTCACCAGGTTCTCCGATCCCGGCCTGGCGAGATATTTTGCGCCGACACCACCTGCTGCCCCGGTCCTCATATTGGTTATAAGCGTTCCGTCCATCATTCCCTTGAGGGTCCCGGTCTTCCTGTCAAAGATGAGTATGGTCCCCATGAGTCTCGGAAGCCCGTAGACGTCATTTCCGTAGAAGGCGCTCACAAGCTTCATACCAAACGCCCCTGCTCCGTCCACGCTTCCGGACTTGATGTCGAACTCCGAATCCTCTCCGCTGAACTCGTGGCAGACTATCGGAAACAGCTCCGCCTGCCCGCTGACCTTCAGGCTGTACGCCTTCTCGACGGCCGCGATCACCGTCTTCATATCCAGTATGGAAGCAACCTCTTCCTGATTGATCAAAATAAATTCCTGCATGGTTGGTTCCTCCTATAAAACTATCCGTAAAGTCCCGCCTCCCCAGTAAGGACACGTCGAAATGATATGTTTTGCATGGGTTTCGTGGGTACTGATACCGCCTCTCCAGTAAGGACGCGCGAAAATGACTTGTTTTGCATGGGTTTTTAAGAGAATTCTAAGAAAATCCCATGCAAGGCGCCTTAAAAAGTGTGCTCCTTACTGGAAAACCCCGCTCAACAGGGCCAATTCCCATGCAAAGCGCCTAAAAAAATCTTTTCCTTACTGGACCTAAGCTTTAGCACCTTCATGCGCCAAGCTTTAGCATCTTCATGCACCAAGCCACAGCACCTTCATGCGCCTATTATACCCCTTGCTTTGTCCCTGTGTCTACCACCTAAACACCGCAAAAAAACCGACGACAGACTCACAACAAAAAACCGCCCACGTGGGGCGGCCTTTCCCAATATCTTACACCTAATGATTAAAAGTTCTTTGCGAATTCCTTGATTTCGGCAAGCTTGGCTTCGGACTTGTTCTCCTCGCCTGAAGCTGTGATGATGCCTGCATCCTCGATCCCGGTGAACGCCAGGATATCCTTGTAGGTGCTGATCGCTCCTGTGAAAGGATTAGGTGAGCCTGCGCTTAAGAGCAGTGCAGCCTTCTTCGCTGCGGGCTTACCGATGCAGTATACTCTCTGGATGGCAGCAGCGATCTGAGCAGTGAGTCCGAAATAGTAGATAGGCGATGCGAATACGATCATGTCGCTTGTCTTGTAAGCTTCGATCACCGTGTCCATATCATCTCTCTGGACGCACCTGCCCTCGCCCTTTGTATGGCAATACTCGCATGCAAGGCAGCCTGCTATCTTCATCTTGACAACGTTCAGGATCTCGACTTCATGTCCTGCAGCCTCTGCGCCTTCCTTGAAAGCCTCAGCCATAGCATAGGTGTTCTCTTTTCTCGGGCTTCCGTTTAAAACAGCGATTTTCATAACACATCCTCCTTAAATCGTATAAAAAACTTATTCGTTTCCCTTAACCAGGTCCTGAAGCGTCACGTGCTCATTCCTGTAGCGCACCGCGCTCTTCTCATTCTTAAGATGTATCGCAGTTTTAGGACAGTTATGGATGCAGGCGTAGCACACCTCACAGTTCAGTCCGAAACGCACCTTATCCGTCACGTTTATATTGTTCGTCGGACATACCCTCGCACAGTTCCCACAAAGAATACAATCCTCATTAACCATATACTCCTTGGCAGCGTCCCTCTTAAGGATGCGGTCAGCCATGAGTGCCTTTTGCATCCTCATCTTGGCTTTGGTACCGCCTCCGATTTTCACTTCAGTGGTGCGGCGCGCCTCGATGTCCGCCACGAGCTTTTCGATCTGTCCCTCAACATCCTTCTTCGGAAGCGTATCCAGCTGATTCTGCACCTCAAAGCCCGGCAGATAGTTATCCACCATCTTAATGGCGTTCACATATGAAAGCTTCAAGCCTCCGTCCTCGCATGCCACCTTTGCATTCGCGAAAGCTGCGCCGTAGTTCATGCCGTATGTATATATTAAGAAGAGATAGTCCGTCTCTATGTCCGCCCTTATGAGGAAGTCCCTCACCATCATGGGCATCTCGCCTGCATAGCAGGGGCAGACGATCCCGACAGCCTCATCCTTTATCACGATCTCATGCTGTCGCATGAGCTGAGAGATGGGATAGATGTCGCCGCCGATCCTCCTGGCCACGTAAAGGCTGTTTCCGGTTCCTGTGAAATAGCATATAGTCATGGTTACCACCTCCGGTGAAAGTGTTTTGCTGAAATAATTATATCATAATCTTTTAGGGAGCACTACACTTTTGTAGCAGCGAGCGATTACGCGCAAAAGTATTGTTTTCGCTAATGTGCGCGCAAATAATCGAGGCTATTACGCGCAGATTTTTATATTAAGCAAAATTGCACGTAAGGGAAATGCTAGTTTTACGCGCACTGAGCTGATACACTAAAGTTGTAATATGAATTCCAATATCGTAGAATATTCTTAAGATGAAAGGAGTTCATATCATGTATGTCGATCCCGAATTAAAAG
>CACZGZ010000094.1 GCA_902780845.1 uncultured Eubacteriales bacterium | reverse complement strand
ATATCGGGTATTTTACCACTTCTATGTCCGTTTTATACAATTATTCTTTGTAATATTTTACAACCTATTTTTGACATGTTTTATACGGTTTCAGACTTTTACAACACATATTCGGACCAGCTCCGCCTTCTCTGCGGAAAGGGCGGACTTTCCCGCCGCATCTCCTCTGTGGGTATCCTGGATTATGAGTTCCTTCCGGAGATCAGCGGCAAGTATAAGCACTATAACTTCGATGAAGACCAGCTGGTGGTGAGCACCCTTCTGTATGCCAGGAACAACCCCTCCCTTGTAGGAGACGCCATCAAGGATCTCCTTAACGCAGGTGCCAGCGGTCTGGTCATCAAGGACATCTTCAAGCTGAGGATCCCGGAGCCCATCCTGAGGTACGCAGAAGCCCGCAACTTCCCCGTCTTCATCCTCGAGGAAAGAGACGTATATATCGAGGATATCATCTTTAACGTGAAATCTGCGATCTTAAGACAGGCCTCCTCCGGAAGGATCGAGCGGGAGCTCGACATCATAACATCTGAAGGCACTGCAGAGACCGACGTTCTGGAGCATGCAAGGCTCATCAACCCGTCCTTTGAGACCCAGCACAAGGTCTTCTACATCTTCCAGGGAGATAAACTGGTAAGAGATTCCTTTGCGGACTACTACAGAAGATACACGGGCTCACCTCTTGATATCCCCGAAAGCATGCTGGCCCGTTATGAGCGCGGCATCCTCTATATAACGAGCTGGGAGCACAAAGCCGGCCTGGGAGACGCCTCCATAGTTGAGGCCATCCGCGAGGAGCTCCGGATCCCGGACGCGGCGATCGGCATAAGCGACACCCACTATTACCTGGGCGAGCTTGGCACCTCCATCAAGGAAGCCATGTACGCTTCCCTTGTTGCGGATGAGGACGGCTCCGGTTACGTGACCTTTTCAGATCTGGGCCTCATGCGGCCTGTCTTTCCCCTTTCGGACAACAAAGTCATGGCGGACTTCAGTTCAGCCATCCTTTCGCCGATAATGGACTTCGACCTTGAAAACAACGGCAAGCTCATGGAGACCCTGGGCTCCTGGTCCAGACACGGCATGAGTTTCCCGGAGGCCGCCGAGGAACTCCACCAGCACGAGAATACTTTGAGGTACAGGATGGACAAGATCGGCCAGCTCACCGGCCTTGACTTCAAGAAAGCACATGAAGCCCAGCAGCTCAACATGGCTTACCTCATCTCCCACTGCAAAGAACTCAAATCGAGGCTTTGAGTAACAATATATATTTTTTAAGGAGGCAACAAATGGAAAAAGTATACGAATTCATAAAGAAATGCGGAACATATTACCTCGCAACAGCTGACGGCGACCAGCCCAGAGTAAGGCCTTTCGGCACCATCGACATCTTTGAGGACAAGCTCTACATCCAGACAGGAAAAGGAAAAGATGTTTTTAAGCAGGCAAACGGCGCCAAGGTTGAGCTCTGCTGCTTCGACGGAGAGAAATGGCTCCGCCTCGCAGGTACTCTGGTTGACGACGACAGGGTAGAACCCAAGAAACACATGCTGGACAACTACCCCAACCTCCGCGCTATGTACGATGAGAACGATCCCAACACTGCAGTCCTTTACTTCAAGGACGCTGTTGCCACCTTCTCAAGCTTCACAGCAGCTCCGGAAACCATCGAACTGTAATCAAAAAAACAAGACCCGCGAATGCGGGTTTTTTGTTGCAAAATCATACCCCCTGCCTTATAATAACTTAGCACATCAAGGAGGGCCCTATGGACAGGACAACAAGAGACAGCATCATCAAGCTTGTGGAGGATCAGCTTTACGAGCTGAAATATATAAAGAGATATCTCTATGAGAACCCCGAGATCGGCGGAACTGAAGAGAAGTCCAGCAGGATCCTTGTATCCTACCTCAGGGACAGGGATTTCGAAGTAACGGAGAACTTCTGCGACATACCCTGGGCTTTCAGGGCCTGCTACGACAGCGGACGTCCCGGAGTTTCCATTGGAATGACAGCGGAATACGACGCACTTCCTGAGATCGGTCATGCCTGCGGTCATAACATCATAGCAACCGCTCCGATGGGAGCTTGTGTCGCGCTGAAGGACGCGGTGGACAAGTTCGGCGGCAAGGTCATCCTCTACGGAACACCCGCCGAGGAGAACCTGGACAGAAAGCTGGACATGATCGAGGCGGGTGCCTTTGAGGAAGCAGACGTGTGTCTCAACATACATCCCTTCGGTCACAGCATGAAGTCAGGATTCACCACAGCGCTTGACTCCTGGGTCATCGACTTCTACGGCAAGTCCGCCCACGCCGGCATCCGCCCGGAAGAGGGGATAAACGCTCTGGACGCTGCAGTCCAGTTCTATCAGATGGTGAACTTCGAGAAGCAGTATCTCAAGGGTGTGAATCTCTACGGAGTCATCCCCGAAGGCGGCTTCAAATGTTCCATCATACCCGACTATTCCCAGGTCAAGTTCCTGGCCCGTTCGGAGTCAGTCGACACCAACATGAAGACCCGCGATATGATCGTAAGAGCTGCGGAAGCCGTATGCAGGCTGACCGGAGCGAGATACACCATCGCCACAGACGAACCTTCGAACCTTCCCATGAACACGAACCGCACCCTTGCTGAAGTCTTTGAGAACTTCTACGAGGAGCTGAGCGGCGAGACCATGGCCGAGTGCGAATTCGGTGCTTCCACCGACGCAGGTAACGTAAGCTGGGTGGTTCCTTCCATCATGCCCTGTATCGGAGTCGGCTGCCCGGATATAATGCTGCATACCCCTGAATTCAGGGAAGCCTGCATGACGGAAGCAGGAGACAACGCCATGAAGTGGGCTGCCGAGGCTTTAGCGTTAACAGGGCTCAGGGTCATGGAGGATCCGGAGCTTCTCAAGTCCATCAGAAGAGAATTCGTGAAAAGCCTCAGCCGCTGATTATTAAGTATATTAAAACCCGCGTTATTCGGACGCGGGTATTTTTAATTCTATGGTTTTATCCGCCAGACCCTCGTTCACGTCATCCCTGTGGGTAGCGATGATCAGAGTCTTGCCGGCCGCCTTCAGTTCTTTCAGGAAGCCCAGGAGCCAGTCGATCTTCTTCTGATCAAGCCCCGCGAAGGGTTCGTCCAGCACCAGCACTTCAGGGTCCAGCGCGATCACCGCGGCGAAAGCCACCATTTTTTTCTGGCCGCCGCTTAAGTGGTAGGGCACCTTGTCCTTTAAGCTTTCGATATCGAACAGCTTAAGGCAATCTATGACCCTTTCGTCCACCTCTTCATCCGTGAGCCCCATCTGCCTGGGCCCGAAGGCTATCTCATCATATACCGATGAGTTGAACAGCATGGTATCCGGGTTCTGGAAGAGGTATCCGATGGCCTTGTGGAAGCGCTTCGCTCCGGAATTATCCTTAAGGTACTCCGCGTCTATCTTCGTTCCTTTGAACAGGTACTCGCCTGATCCCCCGAAAGACAGGCCGTTCAGGATCCTGAAAAGAGTCGACTTTCCTGATCCGTTGTCTCCTCTTATCACGACGCAGCTTCCCTCTTCAATCGTGAGGGAGAAGTCCGTGAGCACCGGCTCACCCTTTTCATATTCAAAATTTATGTCTTTCAGTTCGATCAAATCCATTTACAGTCCTTTGTAATCATCTGTGAAGCCCCTGCACTGCATGGCTTCATACATTTCCTTGTTCATCTCAGTTCCCCTCAGGAAGGTCACTCCCATGACCCCACCTACAGAGCTGTATTTTTTATTGTTTTTTCCCACAGATCTCAGGCTTACTGCGGTAAGAAGGTCCTCCATGAGTTTACCCAGAAGCACGATATATCTGAACGTAATATCTATGGTGAAGATCACTACTCCCGGTATGTGGAATTTTCGAAGTGCTGCTGTCACATGGTTCCACTGGGTGGTCCGTCCGAAGAGTCCCACGGCGGTGACGCAGATGAGCACCTTTACAACCAGCCTGATACCGTTTCCGAGAAGCCCGTGATCCATGATCACAGCAGGCGTGTAGAGGATCGCTGCCAGTATCCCTGCGAAGATCGCGGCCTTCAGGATACCCGGCATGCTCTCTGCGGGAAGCAGGGCAAGCCTCACCAGCACTATCGCACCGCAGGCCATGATAACAAGCCTGCTCTGCGTGACAGACGTAAGGATGATAAGCGCGATCATGAGGATAAGCTTGAGCCATGCGGGAAGCTCAAACCTTCCTTCTTTTCCCGCTTCAGCCTTAAGACCCGACATGACCCTTCCCAGGCTCACGAGCGTCTTATATAAAAACGCACCGCCATCCGAAGGCGGCGCGTAATCTTCAGTTTTCTTCAGCCAGTCAGGAAGCATCTTAAGCGTTCTTTCCTCTCAGCGCATTGGATAAAAGTTTGAAAATTATTACGAGAAGCGCAGTGCCGATCACAGCAGACAGTATGTAAGCCGCTACTTCGTTCACTTCGCCCAGCGTGTAGTCAGGCATGGGTGCTTCCATGGAGAAGCCGCCAACCATTCCTTGAGGAGTGTATCCTAAAGGAGCTCCGGTCTCAGAGATCTCCGCGATCTCGTCAGCTCCCCACTCGCCCCAGGCTGTTCCTGTAGCGAGAAGTCCCAGAGGAGTTGCTGCGATGAGAACAGCAGCGAGAGCGAAAACAGGAGCATGGCTTTTCTTTGTCTCAGCCGGAGTCTCAAGCCTGATGCTGTCGTAGGTGAGATCCGGGGAGGTCTTTCTAACGAAGGCATAGACAGCAACCGTGAAGGCTGCTTCGATCACGCCTGCGACCGCCATGTGCGGGATCATCATCGCGGGGATCGCTATATCAAGTCCGTAGGGGCAGTAAAGCGCATTTCCTGCAGCGTCGTGAGCGATCAGCGGCTGGATGCCGAACTCGACCGCGCAAAACAGTGCCGCCAGACATATTCCTATATATGAACCTATTGCTGCTCCCGCATATATCCTTCCTGGCTTTGCTTCCGTTCCCTTACCTGCGATCAGCCTGTAAATGCCATACCCTGCGAAAGGAAGTATAAAGGCCATGTTGAAGCAGTTGGCCCCGAATGACAGTATTCCTCCGTCTCCGAATATCAGCGCTTGCAACAGCAGCGCTATCGATACACCCAAACAGGCTGCCTCCGGTCCGAAGAGAAGTGCGATCAGGGTACCTCCTACA
>CACZGZ010000093.1 GCA_902780845.1 uncultured Eubacteriales bacterium | reverse complement strand
ATTTATGTGCACACCATGAAACAAAACAGGCGCACCATTCAACGCGGTCATAGAAACCATACCAGCTCCAATATGGACCGCCACCGACATTTCCAACCTGCTGTGCTGCTACTTCTACTATGGCTTCATTTCCTACGCCTACAAACTCTCCCGGAATATAATCTGGGTTACTCTCGTCTCCCAGGATATAGAAGGCTGATCCGAAGAAAGTGCATACGATTATCGCGATTAGTGCAATGCTTCCTGCAACAGATAAGCTGCCGACAAGCACTTTAGAACTGGTTACTGCACGCCTTACTGCAACAAGGAATCCTTTACCAGCCTTCTCAGCCCTTTTCCTCATATTATCGGTTGCCTTTTTCACCCGGTACTGCCTTTTTAAAACAGCTTCGGCTTTCTCCTTTGACATAACAGTTCTGTTAGCACCGGATGCAAAAGTTTTTTCGGCGCTTCCTACTCTGATTGCAGAAGGAATTGCCCTTCCTGCAATATTGCTTTCTGTTATCACCGAAACAGGCTTGGGATCCGAAATGCCCCTCTTTAACCTGCCGCTGTTTCGTGCGGCACCGAGTTTCACATTAGAAGCATTGCCTAATTCATCAGTAACCGTTCCCGTCTTTCTCCTGGAGAAATCTGCCTTGTTTTCAGCTCTTTTCCTGCCCATTTCATAAGCAAGGTTTACATTATCTGCATTTTTTCTTTCAAACCTTGTGTTTTTTACAAGATTCTCAGTGCCCTGCACTCCTCTCTTAGTTACAGATCCTCCGGCATATACAGCATCTTCTGCAATAGCGAAGGTGTTCTCTTCAGCATAGGCAGTTTCGTTCTGCTCACCATAATCCGTGTAGCTTCTCGCCTGTTCCCTTCCTCTGATTGTGGCCTGTTTCATTCTGTATGAGACCATCGATGCCCGGTCAATGGTCTTGACCGAGCCCGCACGGGACTCCCTGGTCTTTATGTCTCTCATGACATATCACCCGGCCTCACTCCCTCATTGAATTTGGTGGTCATCAGTCTGTAGAGTTTGGTATCCTTCGGAATATCATTCTCAAATGGCACCAGGTTAGGACCCATCTTTATCAGACCATGACCCGGATCCACATTTGTAATGTGCGACATCTGAAGATCGGAGATATTGAGGAGTTTGGCAAGCTCTACCCTATCAGTTGCTGCCTGATTCAGCATTATGATGAACTCGGAGTTGGAAAGCATGGTTCTGGCAGTATGTGACTGGAGAAGGTCTTCCACGTTCTGAGTAATACCCGTACAGAATGCCCCGTACTTTCTTACCCTCTTCCAGAGTTTGAACAGGAACTGCGCTGAATACTCGTGCATGAAGAGAAGATAGATCTCATCAATGAAGATATATGTCTTTCTGCCCTTCATACGATTCTCGGTAATGCGGTTAAGGATGGAGTCTAGGATGACCAGCATACCGACTGCCTTGAGCTGCTCACCCAGTTCCAGGATGTCATAGCAGATAAGGCTGTTTGAGGTATCCACATTGGTCTGCTTGGCGAAGGTATTGAGAGATCCCTTGGTGAAAAGTTCGAGTTCAAGGGCAAGAGATCTTGCTTCTCTCTCAGGCTGCTTCAGGAGTTCATTTCTGAAGTCTGCCAGAGTCGGAGGCTGGATCGTATAATTGGATTCCTGGTATTCCCTATACACGTTTTCAGTGCAGCGGTCTATGATGGACTGCTGCCCCTTGGTGAATCTGTGCCCCGCAATGATCTGCTCACAGAGAGACATGATGAACTGAGACTTCTCAATTACAGGATCTATCTCGCCATAGTCTCTTGACATATCCATGGCATTTATATGGTTATATGAGGTTGCCGATATTTTGATAACTTCACCTCCCATAGCCCTGACTAGATTTTCATATTCTCTTTCAGGATCCACTATCATAACGTCTCCGTCTTTCTTAAGCACATTCAGCATGGCGGCCCACTTTGCCGTCATAGACTTACCGGATCCGGAAGTTCCGAGAATAAAGCAGTTGCCATTCATCATGCTCTCACGATTTGCTATGATCAGATTCTTTGATATGGCATTAAGTCCATAGCAGACTCCGTTCTGCTGTCTGATCTCCTGTACTCTGAAAGGCATGAACACAGCAAGGCTCTCAGTGGTAAGAGTTCTGAATGCATTTATCTTCCTTACTCCGAAAGGCACTGCAGTCTTGAGTCCGTCAAGCTGCTGATACTTAAGTACTGCCATCTGGCAAAGGTGCTTCCTTGCAGTGGTAAGTATAGCTTCAGTATCATTTTCAAGTTCCTTTAAACTATCTGCAGTATGCACAAGTGTCATAACGGAGAACATCATCCTCTGATCCCTTGTGGTAAGGTCATCCAGGAATTCCTTTGCTTCCTTTCTCTGCTGCTCCATATCATAGGGTACCACTGCAGAAAAGTTATTATTCATATTCTGTTTTCTCTGCCAGTTGGTGATATTGGTCTCTACACCGAGAAGTCTCTGCTCAACTTCCTTTACGGCTTCATCTGTAGGTACAGGAACCACATCGATCGAGAACATCAGGTTCCTGTTGATATCAGTCAGTTCCGTTACCATGGAATCCTTGATATATGAGGCATAGTCCCTTAGAAAGATGACACGGCCATAACGATTCCCGATCCTGAAATAGTCGCTGAAGCACTCAAAGGTATCAGGAGATATATAGTCTCGGAAGTCGTGCCCCTTCTTGGTCTTATCAGATATATCAAAGTAATAGTCTGTTTCTTCACCGGATCTGAAGAAGTCATGATATATCCTGAGTCTTTCTCTGGCATCAAGTACGGTACACACAGACCCAAGACGGTTGAACTTTGCTATGAGGTCTGATGTTACTCTAGCAAAGTAGTTTCTGGCTTCCTCAATATTCTTCTTATGGACAGAGATCGTAATATACTTATCCTGAACTATGGCATTGGCACCTGTAGCCTTATCAAGAAGTATCCTGTTGTATTCGCTCCTGTAATCATCAAGGCCGTCACCCTTGAACTTCATCATGATCTTTTCTTCAAAGTCTGTCTTATTGAACTTCCTGTTGTTTATGGTGATCTTGGTTGTAGCACCGCTGTCCAGGGAATTAAGGAGATCAGAATACTTAAGGAACATCATCTCCTTGTCTTCGCGGGAAGCCACAGCATAGTTTATATCCTCAAACTTAAGCATGATCGAAAACAATCCGGTTTCTTCCATGAATATCCCATCTTTGAATGCGATCCTCATGGGGAAGATATCCTGCACGATCTTAGGTATCTTGAACTTCACCCTGTCCTGTTTGATCGTATTAGACAGTGTCCTTATCATTTCTTTCCCTCCTTTAATAACTTCCAGTATATGTTGGTGTTTCCGAAAAGCAGTCTCTTCGGCATTAGTATCTGAGATCTTATCCAGGCTATGACGAACTGTTCTGCTGTCATTCCGTTATACTTTATGAAACCCATGGCCCCGAAGGGAACGGCAGCCAGGATACATACCCAGCTTACCGTTTCCATAGGAAGGACCGGTCTCAAAGCGAAGTAGAAACCTACAGCAGCAATAATAGCCAGGACAGAAAAAAAGAACTGCCTCATTGACAGCCCGAAAAACATACTTTCCGTATATTCCCTTATTTCTCTGTTTATCCTGACTTCCATCCTAGCACACCCTTTCCTGGTCCTTTGTGTCTCTTACCATCTCACTCGGGATGGTCTCAAGTGACTTTGTATTCCTGTCATAGTGAAGCACGTTGTCAGACAGAACATCCTTTGGATCAACCAGCTGGTGGTTAGCTTCATATACCATTCTTCCGAGATCCACAGGATCCATGCCTGCTGATTCAGGCACAATGAGGAATTCATGAAGTGAGCTTGGAAGCGCATAATAGTTTTCTCCAAGCTTCTCAGCGATCTGCTCCTTCACTTCCGGATAGTACAGGACGGATGCTCCATAGATGCCATCATCAGAAGAAAGGACATACATATGGTCCTTCTCGTTGTTGGGTATAACTTCATCACTAAGAAGCAGGTTTTCAGATTCTTCAAATCCGAACAGAGTCTCCTTCATGGATCTCATTACTGCAGGTGCTTCTTTTACTGATCCCGCAAGTGCCTTGGTGAAAAGTTCAGTCTTGTTGTACTGCTCACTGTCCATGAGCGTCCTTGTTACAGTAGTCTTCCAGTATCCGTAGCTGCCGTCATTCACCTTGATGTCGGCCACATATGCGAAGCCATTTCCCACAAGCATATACGGTACGTTTGACAGGAACTGTCTGTTGCGGCTTACTTCAACAAGTCTTACGGTCAGGCTGTCCTTCACGTTATCGAAGCTGAAGTCCTCCATCACCGATTCCGGCCTCTGATTAAGTGACTGGAGATATTCCTGTATGGTACGACTGATAAGTCCCTTAAGAGTGCTCTCACCTTCCATATACTGTCTGAAAGGCTCATCCATATATATGGTTGGAGACGGTTCATTATCCTCTCTCTTGAATGTGATGCCGTGGAGCACCTGGTCATTGATCTTGGTCACGGTGGTCTCCTCGAGAGTAATGTTTTTCATGATGTCCGCAGGCATCATCTCTTCGATCTCAGTTCTGGCAAGTTCCATAAATTCTTTGATGTTTCCCATTCTTTTCCTCCTTTTAAAGTCCTAGCATTTCTCTTACTAATCTGTCGCTTATCTTGACTGTTCCTACAAGCACCAGCATATTGAATACTAATTCTCCTATATACTTCCATACCATGGCAGCCGGTGCAGCATCTGCATCCACCTGGGGCGGACTCGCTGCAAACATACTGAAGATCACACAGGCTATCACTATGATGGCACCCTCAAGGCATACTGCAGCATAACCTTTGACGAAACTCTTTCCGATATTCTGTGTCGGTTGCCCTGCAAAGGTCGATAACGGTATGGGAGCTATCGCCGTATACATATATATCCTGAAGAATCTGCCATACACGGTGAGTATTATTATGAAGGACAGCACTGTAACAAACAGTGATCCTATGATTGTCACTGCCCAGAGCGGTATGCTCTCAAAGAATCCGCAGTCCTCTATGGCAGTAACCATCTCGCTTGGAAGAGTGGTCTTCGATGCTCCGGTTATGCCCGAAGTATTCATGATCCTGGTTATGATCCCCTGAATTATATTGAATATCGCCATCATAATGCTCAGACCATATGTGACGACACCCTTAGCAATGGCAAATCTAATGAACAGCTTAAGAGCATGCTCAGGCCGTTTGATCTCACCCAGGTTGGCGCTGGTCTTAACAACTCCAGACAAGAAAAAAAGGACCAGCAAA
>CACZGZ010000092.1 GCA_902780845.1 uncultured Eubacteriales bacterium | reverse complement strand
TATATTTGTCAATAGCATTTTGCAAAAAACTTTTTTGTATATATTATTCAGTGTTTATGGTATAATTATTCCATTAGGACTGAAGTCAAAAAACACCCCGGAGGGACATTTTTATGAGACAGATAACAGAACGTGTTGACGAAATAAGAGACGAGATCCGTCAGGTCTCCCACGAAATACATGAGAACCCGGAACTGGGAAATGAAGAGTTCCATTCTGTGGAGCTTCTCACCGGACTCCTTAAGAAATACGGCTTTTCGGTAGAGCAGGGGATCTGCGATATGCCCACTGCATTTATCGCAAGCTATAAGGGATCCAAACCGGGCCCTGTGATCGGTTACCTTGCAGAGTATGACGCCTTAAGAGGAATGGGTCACGCCTGCGGACATAACATGATCGGAACTCTCGCATGCTGCTGCGCCATAGCTTTAAGAGAAGCTATCGACGAATACGGCGGAGAAGTAAGAGTCATCGGTGCTCCTGCAGAGGAGACCATGGGAGGCAAATGCGCCATGGCAGATGCAGGATATTACGACGATCTCGCCGTAGCTATCATGGGACATCCCAACGGAAGGCACGCTGCATCCGGAAAGATGATGGCCATCGACTCACAGAGATTCGAGTTCTTCGGAAAGGCATCACACGCCGCCGCAGCACCTGAAGCGGGCATAAACGCACTGAACGCTGTGCTCCTTACCTTCCATAACATAGACGCTTTAAGACAGCACACGGAATCCACAGCCCGCGTACACGGCATCATCCGAGACGGCGGAGTGGCAGCCAACATCGTTCCGGAATATGCGAGCTGCGAGTTCTATATCAGAGCAGAGACTTCGAAGTACTGCCTCGGATTCAGCGAGAGGATCAAGAACTGCGCGAGAGCAGGTGCCCTCGCCACCGGATGCGAACTTAAGATCACGAACTTCGAAGGTTACTATGATGACCTTCATACCAATGAGACCTTATCCTCGAGAACGGTACAGCATACGAAGGAGTTTGGAGTTACTCAGGACATGACTGCTGCTGACGGCTCCGGTTCGTCTGATATCGGAAACGTAAGCTACAGATGCCCCTGTGTACACCAGTGGTTCGACGTCGTAGGAGATCCCAATGTGCCTCTCCACACACCTGAGCTCTGTGCAGGCGCTGATTCCGACTACGGATACGAGCATATGTTCATCGTTGCCAAAGCCTTCGTAGCGACAGGCGAGGACGTTCTGACAGATCCCGCCTTCCTTAAGGAAATAAGGGACGAATTCGATAAACTTGAGAGGAATTAACATATGATCAAACGCTTGAAGGAAAGCATAGATCCAAAATATTTCAAGGTATGTCTTTATGCAGGCGTTACTGTGATACTGGTTGCGGTAGCCATAGCAGTGATATACTTTTCAGGAGGATTCTGGTCGAAATTATGGGGGATCTTCAAGGCGGTCCTCAGCCCGATAGTGATCGGAGGCATCATATCCTACCTCATATCTCCTGTAGTTAAGTTGATAAGAGACAAGCTGTTCAGGGGGAAAGATGCCAGATGGGTCAAACCCGCTTCAGTGGCACTTGCGTTTATCCTGATAATCCTGATAATATCCCTGATAGTTTTCGCCATAGTGGCTACGGTCAACAAGAGTATCGTGAACATCGACCTGGATAATATCAAAGCCTTTATACAGTCTATCCAGGAAGACTTCAGCGACATAATAGATAGCATTGAGCAAAAGATCAGCGAGGCAGGACTTCCTGTAGAAAGGATAGGTTCCATCGTTTCCGGACTGGTCAGCGGCGTGAGCAGCGGATTTACAGGACTCCTGTTCGGGATAATCTTCTCAGTATATTTCCTGCTTGACGGAGAAAACATCAGCAGATACTGGAAGAGGGCATTCAGGCTGATAGCAGGAGAAAAGGCGGAAACTGCGCTAAAGAGCTTTGCAAAGGATGCGGATACGGCGTTTTCCGGATATATCAGAGGACAGTTCCTGGATGCTATCATCCTGGGCACCATCAGTTCCATCGCCCTTACAATCGCAGGGATCCCCAGCGGTCTGGTTGTGGGACTTCTGATGGGCGTAGGAAATCTGATCCCTTACGTAGGACCTATAGTAGGTTACTTATCGCTTATAGTGGTATGCCTGCTTCAGGGAAATATAAGCAAGCTCGTCATAGGACTCGTGATTTTGCTGGTTCTCATGTTTCTTGACGGAAACGTGCTCAACCCGAGACTCCTGGCAAACAGCGTCAAAGTTCATCCGCTTCTTGTGGTGGCAGCCCTGATAGGAGGCGGCGCCTTAGGCGGGATCCTGGGAATGCTGGTAGCGGTCCCTGTGGGAGCTTTGATCAAACTTCAGTTCGACAGATATCTCGCAAAAAAAGAGACTATGCCGGAGGATAAAAAAGAGGCAGACGTTACAGAGGAATAGACATGAATAAACTTATTAAGATGGCGCCCGGAGTAATAATAGTCGTGGCGCTGATGCTCATACTGATGCTTGGAAGGAATCTTCTGGATGCCAGGCTCCCGGTAATGGGCGGAAATTATTACAAAGATTTCAAATCAGACGCAGAACTGGAATACAAGTATTCACAGCTCGGAGAGTACGAGGTGGATAACTACACGCTTGAAGAGGAAGATCCCGTGGCCGGGGCCATAAACGTCTGGTATCCGAAGAATACCGGAGACGAAAAGTTTCCCATGATATTCGTTGCCAATCCGACGAAGATGCCGGCGAGCAACTACAAGCCATTCTTCGAGAGGCTGGCTTCCTGGGGTTTCGTGGTAGTTGGAAATGAGGCACTGCAGTCAGGTACCGGAGAAAACATCTCTGCTACGCTGGAAGCAATGAAAGCGATCGTGGACACTCACCCCTTAAGAGATGTGATAGATTATGATACTATCGGTATAGTCGGTTATGCGCAGGGAGGAGCAGGCGCTCTGGCGGCCGTTTCGGAATATGAGAACGGAAGCGAATTTGATGCGATCTTCACAGGAAGCGCCATATCCCCGAGCATCTCTGAAGAGGTGGGCTGGATCTACGATACATCCAGGATCACGGTGCCTTACTTCATGACTGCAAGTACCGGAGATACGGATGCGGGAAAGGACGATACCGAAGGCTACGCTCCGCTCACGTCCCTTATGGACGCATATATCTCAATAAGCGATGAGACCCCCAAGATCCGCGCCAGAGTATCAAATGCGGACCACGGAGACATGCTCAAAAAATGTGACGGATACATGACTGCATGGATGCTGTATCAACTGAAAGGCGATACGGAGGCAGCCAAAGCATTTGAAGGAAGCGAAGCTGAAATTCTTTCAAATTCAAACTGGCAGGATATAGAAAAAAACATTGATTAATAGAGCGAACCATATTAATATAAAGGTAGGCAACCGGACAACGAAAGGAGAACGACATGTATAATGGAATCCATAACTATTCCGAGATAGGAACTTTAAAGAAAGTCCTTCTGCACAGACCCGGAGCAGAGCTCGAAGCTCTGACACCTGATACTTTAGGCAAACTTTTATTTGAAGATATTCCCTTCCTTTCAGTAGCACAGAAAGAGCACGATGCTTTCGCCAAGCTTCTGGAGGATAACGGAACGGAAGTTGTTTATATCGTAGACGAGGCAGCCAAGGTAATGACTGATCCCCGCATCAAGCAGGAGTTCATCGATGAATTCCTGAGACTCTCAAGGATCAATTCCAAGGGTATGAGAGCGGCTCTCACCGTATACCTCATGGGAATGGACAATAAGAAGATGATCGAGACCGTTATCGCCGGTATCAAGCGTTCCGTTATAAAGACAGAGAAGGCTACATCTCTTATGGACCTCATTGAAGGAGAGGATCCCTTCGTATCTGAACCCATGCCGAACCTGTTCATGCCCAGAGACCCTGCGGCCTGCGTAGGAGACGGTATCGCCATCTGCAACATGTTTACAGATGCCAGAAGAAGAGAAGCTCTTATCCTGAGATACATCTATAAGTACAACAGAGACTTTGCAAATGAAGAAGATAAGCTCTGGTATGACCTGAGAGACCCTATGTCCATCGAAGGCGGAGACATTTCCGTACTCAATAAGGAAGTAGTAGCTGTAGGTCTTTCACCCAGAACTTCCATCACAGGAGCAGAGACCTTCGCAAGGAACCTCCTCCAGAACTCCGAGTTCAAGAGGATCCTGGCATTCAACCTTCCTAAGTTCAGCGCATTCAGCCATCTGGATACGGTATTCACCATGGTCGACTACGACAAGTTCACCATCCATCCGGAGATCGAAGGACCTATGGAAGTATTCGAAATCAGCCTGAACGACAAGGGCGAGCTGAAGTTCACAGCCATGAAGGACGAACTGAACAAGGTTCTTGCCAAGGAGCTCGGACTTCCTGCAGTAAACCTTATCAGATGCGGCGGAAACAACATCCTCGTTTCCCAGAGAGAGCAGTGGAACGACGGTTCCAACACCCTCTGCATCGCACCGGGCAAGGTCGTTACCAGCGACAGAAACTATGTAACCAACGAACTCCTCGAAAAGAATGGACTGGAAGTACTGACAGTATCACTTTCAGAGCTTTCAAGAGGAAAGGGCGGACCGAGATGTATGGCTTGCCCTGTAGTGAGAGAAGATATCTAAGAAAAAACAATTTAAAACCCGCGTTTTAAACGCGGGTTTTTATATGCTTTCATTTATTATTCCGAATCGGTATTTATCACCGCTCCGGGACCTCTGTCGAAGAAGATGCTCTTCGAGGAGATAGAAAGGGGAATGCCGTAGCAGATGGCAACATCATCCGGCATCATTCCGGCCTTGAGAGCGGCGCGGCCTACGGAGTACATTACCCTGTTGTCTATCCTGTGATCTGCGGCGACAGATACCGCTGAGCCGACTGCGATACCAAGGTCTGTTACGGTAAAAACGCACCTTGCGCCGGCGTTTCTGCAGGTTCCGCAGTTCTCGAAGCCGCACATTCCGCACATGCCAAGACCGAAGTACGTTCCGGTGCAGCCGATGAGGACTACTGCGACGCTGTTATCTACGTTTCCGGCGTCCCTCGAAAAGATTGCCTGACCGGTCTGCCCGCCCAGTTTCAGCATCTTATCTCTCAGCCTGTCCTTGTCTTCGCCGGTTATGATCGCGGTGCGGATAGTGTCCTTACCGCTTCCCTTGGGAGCCGTGAGTGCCGCGGCAGCCATCATATCCGCCGTGGTAATGATGGCGTCTTTTTTTATTTCGTCCATATTCCTGATCATGATGATATCTCCTTATCCCCAGAGTTCCTGAGGGTAGAGTCCTTTGTCCTTAAGAGCCTGAAGGGCGTTTAC
>CACZGZ010000091.1 GCA_902780845.1 uncultured Eubacteriales bacterium | reverse complement strand
GGCATACAAGCAGTTCGCAGGTGACGCTGTTCCCATCTTCAGAGCCAAGGTCTGCAACTACGTCATGGAACACATGACCACTCTCATCATGGAGGACGAACTGGTAGTAGGTACAGCTACAGACAGATACAGAGGAGCTAACCTCTATCCTGAATTCCAGTCCAGTTCCTGGTATATCTCTGATATCGATGAGTTCACCACCAGATCCAAGGACCCTTATGACATCACTCCTGAAGACAGGGAGAAGATCCTTGAGACACTGAAATACTGGGACGGCAAGGCTATGGAAGATATCGCAGCCACAGCATTCCCTCCTCACATCAGAGAATGCATGAAAGACGATATCATCACGGTAGGACTTACCAACGGCGTTTCCGGAGAGACCACCTGCGACCATGAGAAGATCCTCACCGTAGGTATCAGGGGATATATGGATGAATGCCAGAGGAATATCGACAACATGATCCCTCAGTCCATGGAAGACCAGGCTAAGATCGATTACTGGAAGGCATGCATCATCCAGTGCGGCGGACTTATCACCTATGCACACAGGATGGCTGAAGAGGCAGAGCGTCAGGCAGCTGAATGCACTGATGAGAAGAGAAAGAAAGAACTTCTCCAGATCGCAGCTAACTGCAGAGTGGTTCCCGAGAATCCTCCTCAGACCTTCTGGCAGGCAATTCAGATGATCTGGTTCGTACACGTATTCTTCCATATCGAGGTCTGCACCACTGCAAACGGTTACGGAAGATTCGACCAGTACATGTGGCCTTATTACAAGAAGGACGTGGTTGATGAGAAGAACATTACAGAAGAGGAAGCATTTGAACTCCTCGCATGTCTCTATCTCAAGTCCTGCGAAGTATACGAGGTAAGAGACAACTGGTATGCAACGTCATTTGCAGGTTATCCCATGTGGGAGATCCTCATCGTCGGCGGACAGAAGCCTGAAGGCGGAGACGCTACCAATGAACTTTCATACATGTGCCTTGAGGTAGCCAACAGACTTAAGACGACTCAGCCCGTTATGGCTGTAAGAGTCTGGGAAGGAACTCCCGAGGACCTCATCAAAAAGGGCTGCGAGATGATCCAGGACGGACAAGCCAACCCCGGATTCTTCAACGATAACGCTGCCATGAAGATGGCTCTCGGAAAGGGCTGCTCTATAGAGGAAGCCAGAGACTGGACCATCGTAGGCTGCATCCAGCCCGGCCCCGGAGGCGGATCCACAGACGGTTCCCCTGACGCAGGCTACGTAAACATGGGTAAGATGTTAGAGTTCGTACTCCACAACGGAGTCGATCCCAGGACGGGAAAACTCATGGGACTTCAGACCGGAGACCCCAGAGAGTTCAAGAATATCGAAGAGTTCAAGGACGCTCTCAAGAAGCAGATCCTTCACCACTATGATCTCATCAGGATAGGCTACAACCTCATGCAGTCCATCCATATGAACAGATATCCCGTTATCTTCGCTTCCATGGTAACCAAGGGATGCGTAGAGTCCGGCAAGTCAGTACAGCACGGCGGAGCCAAGTATTCCACAGCAGGTCTCTACATCACAGGAGCTGCTAACCTTGCTGACTCCATCGCTGCAGTAGAGAAGTGCGTATTCGAGGACAAAGACTGCACCATGGATGAGCTGATCAAGGCATGCGATGCTAACTTCGTCGGATACGAGAGACTGAGACAACTCCTCATGAACAAGGCTCCCAAGTTCGGTAACGACAATGAGCACGTTGACGCCATCTACAGAGAGATGATGCACTTCATCGCTGACAACGTTCAGACATGGCACGATGCAAGAGGCGGCTGGTACTCATTCAACGTACATTCCCAGACGGTTAACGTATCACACGGACAGGTCACCGGAGCTCTTCCCGACGGAAGACTTGCCGGCGAACCGCTCTGCGACAACGCTTCACCTATGATGGGAAGAGACGTGAACGGCCCTACAGCTACAGTTCTTTCAGTAGCTTCCATGGGACAGGATGCATTCCACGACGGAGCACTCTTCAACCTGAGATTCGACCCTAAAGGCGTTGAAGGTGAAAAGGGACTCAATATCATCGAAGGCGTTATCAAGACCTTCTTCGATCACGGCGGAGAGCACATCCAGATCAACGTAGTAGATACAAAGACTTTAAGAGACGCTCAGAAGAATCCTGAGAACTACAAGGGACTCATGGTTCGTGTAGCAGGCTACATGGCTTACTTCACAGAGCTCGATGAAAGCGCTCAGGAAGCTATCATCTACAGAACAGCACATCTTGAGGAAGAAGAGACCGCATAATTCAGTTTAAGATTGACCGGCAGCCTGTATCTGTTCAGGCTGCCGGTGATTTAACGTTTTGTGTGTATTTAAGGAGTGTTTGTAAATGAGTGATAAAAAGCTTACGGCTCTTGTGGGGTCGCTGCAGAAATTCAGCACTGAAGACGGTCCGGGTATAAGGACGACTGTCTTCCTTAAGGGATGTCCCCTTAACTGCAGATGGTGCCACAATCCGGAGATGATAGACTTCAGGCAGGAAATAATCAGGCTCCCGAACAGCTGCATCAAGTGCGGATACTGCATAAAGGAATGCCCTCAGAATGCTATCTTCGTAGATGAGAAGGGCAGGATAGACATAGACCGCGAGAAGTGCGATATGTGTATGAAGTGCACTGAGATCTGCTATGCTAACTCCCTGGACCCTGTAGCGGAGGAGATGACACCTGAAGAGGTCATGAAGTACGTAAAGCAGGATAAGGGCTTCTATGACCATACCGGAGGCGGCATGACTCTCTCAGGAGGAGAGATGCTCGCGCAGCCGGACTTTTGCGATGCTCTTATAGACCTGGCTGAACAGGAGGGCATAGGCGTCTGTCTCGATACTTCAGGCTACGGAGACGGAGACAGACTTTATAAGATGGCTAAAAGACCTGCGGTCACCAATATACTCTTCGACATGAAGGCTATCGATGATGAGGTGCATAAAGCTTATACAGGTCATTCCAACGAGATCATACTGAACAACCTGAGAACTCTTGCGAAGGATCCTGAAGTTCTTCCCAAGATCATGATGAGGATGCCTCTTATCAAAGACGTCAACGATACCGATGAGATGATAAGGGATACAGCTGAATTCTATAAGGCTTACGGATTGAACGATGTTTTCCTTCTGCCTTATCATACTCTCGGCGTATCAAAGACCAGAAATATAGGGCATGTTCCCGAGACCTTTGAGGCGCCTTCCGATGAAAGGCTGGAGAAGATAAGAAGATATTTCGAAAGCCTTGAGATGAAAGTCGAGATCCTCGGAAAACAGGTAAGAAAATAAGCAAATTATTCTCTATAAAGTTATATAAAGACAGACACATGACCGGCTTAATAAAGCCGGCCATGTGTTTTTTATTGATATGGGCAAGGAGCTGTGGTAAAAATATTATTAGACAAAGTCTAATGGTTGATCCGGAGGTGTATATGGCTTTTGAACTGAAACAGGAAGTATACGACAGAATAAAGGACCGCTGTATTGATATCCTGAAGAACAGATCCGTATCCAGAGCAGACGAGATGATAAACGAGCTGATGGATCTGGAGGGAGTGATCATCCATTGCCCTTATCATCATTTTATAGTACCCGCAACGCTTCTTACCATGGCAGCCATGGAAAAGTATTATAAGGAGGACAAACTCAGGGAATGGCTGGATCTCGCGGAAGCGAGAGCTAAGGAAGTTCCGGGAGGCGTATGCGGCAACATGGGGAACTGCGGTTCATCGGTTGGGGCCGGCATTTTCATGTCCGTATATACAAGCGCTTCGCCGCTTTCAGTTGAGAACTGGAAGTGGGCTAACGAGCTTACGGGTCACTGCCTCATCAGGATCGCAAGCTATGGCGGACCCCGCTGCTGCAAGCGCACCTGCTATCTGGCTCTTATGGAAGCCATTCCGTACATCAATGAGAAACTGGATCTCAACATTAAGTTCAACGATGCACTGATCTGCAAATACTCAAGCCAGAACAAAGAGTGCCTGAAGGTTAACTGCCCGTTCTTTGAAAGGCATCTGAGAAATACGGAGGAAGGATATCCCATAACCGTTCCGGGCCGGATGATGCCTAAGAAGGATCCTTCGAAAGATTGTGCATGCCAGTATGAACTGGTGGACATAGCTGAAAGTACATGCTACATAAACTGGGAAAAGCCTGCCGGAGCATTCGTGAAGAGGGGAGAGCCCATCTGCGAGGCGGAAGCCGACAAGAAGGTGATAGAGTTCATCGCGGAATGCGACGGATATCTCACCCATAAAATAGAAAACGGCGACTATTTCACCGCCGGTTCTGTGATAGGGCATATCAGAAGTAAAAATTAGCCTTTACCATAAAATCATAAAAAAGACTTACCGAAAATCTATACGGCAAGTCTTTTTTATTTGTTTTCATTATCTAAGACATTTTCGATCTCGCTCACAAGGCCGATGATGTCGACAGAGTATTGCCCAAGGGATACCGCCCAGCTTGCCAGACAGTTTTTTCCTTCTTCCGTGATGCTATAGGTCTTTTTAGGTTTTTCTCCCGGCGTATCCGCCTTCATTTCTGAAGAGAGCTGACCGTCAGCTTCCATCCTCTTAAGATATCTGTAGACTCCGGTGGGGTCGGGGCGTGAGCCCGAGAACATCGGCATCTTTTCCAGTTCATTGATAATCTCGAGACCGTACATGGGTCTTATGCTCAGGATGAGAAGGATATGGGGCTGTATGAACTTGTCCAGATTTCTGCCCTGACATGAGCAGATAACGTTCATGGTGCTCAAAGCGTAAGATTTCCTTTCGTATATTTCATCATGGCCTGAGTGACCACTGATACTATCCTGATACCTACGGAGGAGATGACGACGGCTTTCACTTCGGTTACTTCTCCGTTCCACGGCTCTACGGATATATCAGTTCCCACGCAATCCAGCTTCATCATGCCCTTATCGGTATTCAGAAAGCCCTTGATCCTGTAAGTGGATCCGGCGATCCCATTTATAAAGTCCATGAGATCCGCAAGGTTTACGGGCTGCCTTTCCTTTAAAATGACGGTCACGGGACGAGCTGCGAAGGTGTTGGAGCTCTCCTCGGAATCCTTTCTGATACCTGAAGGTGAGTCCATAGCTGATCTTATGTCTATATCACAGTAGATTGCAGGAATAATATTTGCCTTAGGATTAAGCTCCAGGACAGCTGAACGGATCTCTTCTTCCTGCTCATCGGTGATGAGATCGCGCTTGTTCAGGATCACTATATCGCTGAAGGACACCTGATGTCTCAGAGATTCCAGAACGTCCAGAAGATCCATGAAGCCCGATCCGTCTATCACGCAGAAAGAGTGGAGGTATTCATAGCCTCTCTCGAGCCTTGGAGCTATGCCTTCCAGGATATCGTTCATGTTGGCGGGATCCGCAAGCCCAGAAGCCTCGATGAAAAGATAGTCAAGGTCCTTTCCTGAAAGCTCTATAAGGGCGTCCACGAACTTATCCTTAATGCAGGCGCAAAAAATAGAGCCGTTGGACAGTTCCGTCATCTGAAGACCGTCTCTTCTTATGATATCGGAATCGACGCTTACGGCCCCGAACTCATTGATGAGTATGCCGGTCCTTGATCCGGCATACTCATCTATTAACTTTTGAAG
>CACZGZ010000090.1:3381-9048 GCA_902780845.1 uncultured Eubacteriales bacterium | reverse complement strand
GACGGTAGAATACCGTTCCCTTGGAATCCGCCTTGATCCAGACTGCTATCACCAGCATGGGGATCGCCAGGATCACTATCAGAACCAGTGAGACCAGGATGTCGAAGACCCTCTTAAGAAGAAGAGACGATCTCTTTTTATTCAGTATTTCGTAATATGGTCTAACCTCCGGGACCTTCATGAATTCCGGAAGTTCCTCCCATTTTCTCAGCATCTCGCCTCTCGCTTACCCTTTCAAAGTTTCTTTCAATGACTCGCAAATAAAGTCCACGTCCTCATCTGAAAGCAGAGTGTGCAGAGGAAGTGTTATGAGATTGTGGTAGTAGTCATATGCGTTGGGGAAATCCTTGATATCCCAGCCAAGCGCCTTATACCCTGTCATCATGGGAAGAGGCTTGTAGTGAACGTTCGTAGGCACGCCTTTCTCTGCGAGTCTGGTGATAAGTTCGTTCCTCTCCTCCTCGGTAAGACCGGGGAATCTGGTGAGATAAAGGTGTTTGCTGCTGTCCATGTTTTCAGTAACGTGGTTCAGATGTCTGATACCAAGTTCGTCACAGACGGCGTCGTATTTCTTAACTATCTCTTCGCGCCTTGCGATGAGACCCTTGTATCTGTCAAGCTGTCTCAGACCGATGGCAGCCATGATGTCAGTCATGTTGCACTTGTACCAGGGACCTACGATATCGTATTCCCAGGCGCCGATCTTAGTCTTGGCGAGAGCGTCCTTGCTCTGTCCGTGAAGGGAAAGAAGCTGGAACATCTTGTAGATCTCAGCGTTCGATACTCCCTCGACGGGACGCCATACTGCCGCTCCTCCCTCAGCTGTTGTGAAGTTCTTCACTGCGTGGAAGGAGAAGTCCGTGAAGTCAGCAATGGCTCCGCAGCGCTTCCATACGCCGTTTACCTTCCTGCTTCCTCCCAAGCTGTGGGCTCCGTCAGCTACTACAGCGACTCTTCCCAGAGCCTTCTGGATGCGTGCGGAAAGATCTCCCAGAGGGGTTCCGTCGCTCTCCATAGGAGTGAACAGGGCTTTCTTTCTCTCCACGATCTCGTATACCGGTTCATAGTCGCAGACGATACCGCTTATGTCAACGCAGACGATGGCCTTGGTGCGCTCTGTTATCGCTTCCTCGAGTTTGGCGAGGTCAAAGCACGGAAGCCCTGTCTCGGGATCTCCGTCCTTCATGATATCGCAGAACACTATCTTCGCACCGCAGTGAGCTGCAGCGGAAGCGGAAGCCGTGTAGGTGTAGGCGGGAACGATGACCTCATCCCCGGGGCCTATACCGAGAACCCTTAAGCTGAGTTCCTCAGCAGCGGTGGCGGAATTCAGGCACACCACCCTGTTCGAATACTGCTCAACGTTCTCTTCAGCGTCACAATCTATATCAGTCCTGCCGGTCTCGATGAAAGCGGCAAGTCTTCTTTCGAGAAGCTTTGTCCTGGGACCTGTGGTGATCCAGCCTGACTTTAAAGCTTCGCAAACTTCAGCGATCTCCAGTTCTGAGATATCAGGAGGGCTGAAGGATAATTTCCTGTTACTCATTATTTCTCCTTAAATCCGATCCTTTTATATGGCAGGGATCAGTCTGCATATACTACTCCGATGAGAGGAGTATTGAAGTATGCGCACTTGTCGATCACGTCTTTTACGTCGCTCATGCCAACTGCGTTTCTGTCGACGAGGATAATAGCTCCGTCGTTAGCGGGAAGCTTCTCGTCTTCCATGGACTTTCCGTTCTTCATGTCGGTGAAGCTTACGTCTGTAGCGACTCCGTTCTCTGAAAGTCCCTTTCTGATAGCTTCTTCAAAGGCTCTCACGTGCTCTGATGAATCCGCTCCGGAAATAACCAGAAGCTTCTTCAGGTCGTGCATCTTTGAAGCTGCGATGATGGTCTTGGTTGCCTTCTCTGCCTCTTCCTGCATGTCGAGGTGTCCCTTGTGGTGTTTTTTGAACACTCCGGGTGCTGTAAGAAGTGCCCTGAGGCCTTTCTTATTCTCCTTGGAATGCCATTCGCCCAGGGTCATGAGGCCGTAGAATCTCTCATATGCCATGGGGCTCTGGATCTTGCCTGAGAACAGGTAGGAAACGAGGAAGATACATCCATAGAGGAAGACTCCGAGGATGAAGCCGATGGCGAGGTTCCTCTTGCTTAAGAGCGACGGTCCGGCCTTGGTCTCTTCCTGAGGTTCTGTGCCTTCTTCTTCAGCAGGCTTCTCTCCTGTGGTGATGGCCGCCAGTTTCTCAAAGGCAGCCTTCTGGCTGTCATTGAAGAGAGCCTTCATATTGTTGATCTGATAGTTAACTGTATACAGTCTGGTATGGATATTCGTCTGGAAGTTTGCCAGGTCATTATCGGTCGACACGGAGGTCTGTGAGCTGAGGAGTACGAGATCATGTGCTCCCATTTCGCTCTGAAGTTCAGCGCTCACTTTGGCCATGTTGTCCAGAACCGCCTTCTCGGCAGCAGCAGCATCTGCTCCTTCAGGAATGAATACCTTCAGGTTGACGATGTCAGTTCCCTTGTCGATATCGTCGAAGAAGTTGGTGATATATCCGGTGTAGATCAGTTCCTTGGTCTGTTCCAAAGTGTACTGATCTCCCCAGGCCTTCTGTATGTCGGAAGCCAGGCCGTCTGAACCAAGATCGTTCCTGTAGGCTGAAGCCAGTTCGCTCTTTAAAGCATCGTCCGCTCCGATGTACCAGGACATCTCCAGTCTGTTTGCTGAATACGGATCCAACTTCATCACCGGGGCGTTGTTCACGTAGTCCAGAAGGTTCTGCTTCGTAAGAAGCATCTCATATACGGCGCTCACCATATCCCTGTCCGCAGGGGCGAGAGCGTTTATTATCTGTTCTCTGGTCTGTACTGCAGCAGGGGCTCCGCTGTTATCCGATGAGCTTCCGCTGGCTCTTACATACATCAGCCCTGAGAAGAGTATCATGATGATGAGCACGAAAGCGAGGATCGCCCTCCACTGCTCAAGGAGTCTCCAAATCATTTCCTTGAGATCGATCGAAAGACCTTCTTCTGATTTTCTGGAATATGCCTGATCCATTAGTTTTCCTCCAAAACAATATTATAGCTGACCGGTGCATCACCGGTCTTAATGCACACAAACACGAGAGCATGCTCTGCCCTCTTTTAAAAATCTGTCAGACAAAACAGTCATATTTCGGGCTCTTACCTTTGATCAAAAAATAACAACCCATTATTACACATTTTAGATTATACCATACTTAGTATGCCAACACAATTTTTTTTTAAGATTTCCGCCACTCATGACCCCTTATTTTTCGGGCTTTTGGGCTCCCATAAAAAAGAATCAGCCCGAAGGCTGATTCTGATATTCTTTTCAGTTTAGATTATGAACACTCTGGTTCCGACAGAAACCTCGTTATAGAACTTGGCTGCCGCATCCAGAGGCATGTTGATGCATCCGTGCGAACCGTTCCAGGTGTAGGTGGATCCGCCGAAACCGGACTTCCAGCCGGCATCATGGAATCCATAGGATCCGCCGATGAAAGCTACCCAGTAGTTTACCATTACGTCCCACTCATCATCTTCCACCTGTCCTTTCAGGTTGACGTTCCTGGACTTCGAAAGGACTGAATATGTTCCCTTCGGAGTGTCAAACCTGTTCTTCATACCGGTGATGACCGGTGTCTCCACTACGATCCTGCCGTTTCTGACGTACTGCATCTTCTGCTGGGAGATGTTTACCAGAACGTAGGTGGTATATCCGTTATGCTTGTGATCCGCGACTGCATAGTCGTGTGCAGCCTTCGATATCACTCCTGTCTTCGGATCGGGTGTCAGCTGAATTCCGTTATACGTGAAAGGAGTCTTGATGACAGCACCGCTGGTATTCAGGTAGTAATACTTTTGTCCGAATGAAATGAACTGATTGTGATAGAAGGCTCCTGTAGGTCCTGCATAGAAGCTGTTGTTTCCTTTTTCGACCCACTTGTTCTTGGCTACGACGCCGTCCTTATCTGAATAGTAGTTGTTTCCCTTGTAGTTGAATACGGTATCCTTAACTACGCTTCCGTCGCTGTTCATGTAGTAAGTGGTCTTACCGAAGGAGATGAAGCAGTTGTGATAGAAGGCTCCGTTAGCCTTCGCAAAATACTTCTTTCCGTCCTTCTCCACCCACTTGCTCTTGGCGATGGCACCGGTGGGATCAGCGTAGTAACGGTCGCTTCCGTACTTGAAGATAATGTCCTTAAGAATCGCTCCGCTGGTGTTGGTGTAGAATACTGTCTTACCGAAAGAGATGAAGCAGTTGTGATAGAAGGCGCCTGTAGGTCCCGCAAAGAACTTGGTATTGTTCTTGTCGATCCATTTGTTCTTTACCACCTTGCCGGCCTCGTCAGCATAGTAGTTCTCGCCCTTATACTTGAAAAGGGAATCGAAGACCTGCTTGCCGTCGGAGTTCATGTAATATGTAGTGCTGCCGAATGAGATGAACGTATCGTGATAGAACGCTCCGGTCGCTCCTGCAAAGGATCTTCCTCCGTCGTATTCCACCCACTTATTTACCGCGATGTTTCCGGTAGGATCAGCGTAATACTTTTCGCCCTTGAAGCTCACTACCAGGTCCTCAGCAACACGGCCGTCAGAAAGAAGGAAATACTTCACCTTTCCGAAGGAGATGAACTGATTGACGTATAAAGCTCCGCTGGGGCTTGCATAGTAGCGCGCTCCGTCGTAGTTGATCCAGCCGCCCTTTACCATCTCTCCGTTTTCATCATAGAAATAGTAGGAGCCGCCGCTGTATTCGAAGTGCGCCTGATAAGCGGGTTCAGGTTCTGCAGGTTCCTCGGGTTCCTGAGGTTCTGCAGGCTCGGCGGGTTCTGTCTGACCCTCTGAACCTTCCGCGGGTTCTGTCGTTGTCTGCTCCGCAGGCTCTTCCTGCGTGCTGCCTTCAGCAGCTGTCGCATCTGTACTCTCTGATGTCTGAGCGCTCTCTACCGCTGCAGCGTTCTCTGCAGGTGCCTGATCAGCTGAACCTGTCTCGGCAGCGAAAACCGGACATGTCTGGAAGACCATAGCAAGTATAAGCACCGTAACAAGCACAAATCTTCTCATTGATTTGGCCATAATTACCTTCCTCTCAATCAATAAAACAAAATCTCATAGGAATTATATATAAAAACTCCTTAAAAATCAACCGTTTACGCCGTGTATACACGAAAAACATTTAGTAGCACCACTCGTTCATGTCCACGTATCCTTCGATACCGTTCACGAGGCCTGTCTCTGCGTACTGCCAGATGGAATATTCACCCTCGTACTCGCATTTTTTGTGGTACTGGGCTACCCAGACGTCGTATGGAAGCTGGGACATGTCGAGCCTGTCCTCGAGCCAGCTGGTACTTCCGTAGATCATGGGCGTGTAGCCTCTGGCGATGACCTGCTCACAGAAGGCTTTGATGACCACTGTCCTGAGTTCCACGGAGATGTTGTTATGCCTGCAGGATGTGCCGCCGGCATAGAGTTCCTCTGTATCTATTACTACGGGCATGGTCAGGTCATATCCCTGAACCCTGTCGATGACGTAGTTGGCTTCCTCGATGGCTTCGGATGCGCTGACAGCCTGGGTGAAGAAGTAGACTCCCGTCTGGATGCCGTTTGCGATGGCTCCCTGCAGGTTCTGTGTGAG
>CACZGZ010000090.1:0-3345 GCA_902780845.1 uncultured Eubacteriales bacterium | reverse complement strand
GGCTTTTACCTTAGCCCAGTCGATGTCTCCCTGATACTCGGAAACGTCGATTCCCTTGGTGGTGCCGCGGGGCACGCCGTTCAGCTTGCCGTCTTCCCCGAAGGTGTATTTTTTGCCGCAGATCGTCTGCTCGCCTGTCTGCATGCTTCCGTCCTTGCCGAGATAGTAGTAGGTCTTTCCGAAACTGATGAACTGTCTTCTGTAGAGCTCTCCGCCTTCTTTGGCGAAGTATCTCTTGCCGTCATATTCCACCCAGCCGGCTGTTGTAATGATCTTGCCGTCCTCGCCCGCCACGTAGTACTTGTTGTCCTCTGTCTTGATGGGACCTGTCTGGACTGAACCGTCGGCTCCCATGTAGTACATCACCTTTCCAAAACTGATGAACTGGTTCCTGTAGAGGGTGCCGTCAGGCTTATAGAAATATTTTTTGTTGTCCAGCGTGACCCAGCCTGAGGATGTTCTCACGATGCCGGTCTCAGGGTCAGCGTAGTACTGCTTTCCGTCAGATGCGGTAAACGACCCTTTGGCTATGCTTCCGTTGGAAGTCATATAGTACTTGGTCTTTCCGAAACTGATGAACTGGTCTTTGTAGAGCTCTCCGCCTGCTTTCGCGAAGTACTTGTTCTCTCCGTCAGTGATCCAGCCGGACGCTGTGCTCACAACTCCGGTCTCAGGATCCGCGTAGAACTGCTTTCCGTCGGAAGTTCTGAAACTTCCCTTCGCGATGCTTCCGTCAGAAGTCATATAGTATCTGGTCCTTCCGAAGGAGATGAACATATCCGTGTAGAGAGTTCCGTCAGCCTTCTGGAAGTATCTCTTTCCGCTGTCGTCAGTTATCCAGCCGGAGCCAGACTTCACGAGACCTGTGGAAGGATCCGAGTAGTATCTCTTTCCGTCGGCTGCCCTGAAGGATCCTCTGGCAACGCTGCCGTTGGACGTCATGTAGTATCTCTTGCTTCCGAAGCTTATGAACATGTTCTTGTAGAAAGCTCCGTCAGCCCCAGCAAAATACGTGTTCACGCCGTTTACGGACACCCACTGGTTCTTCACTAGCGTTCCGTCGCCGCCTGCGTAGTAGTACTGTCCGTTTAACGAGACTACCTTATATGCCTGCATTACCCCGCTGGCATCCATGAAGTAAGATTTTTTACCGAAACTGATGATAGTATTTCTGTAAGGGTAGCCGGTGGCGTTCACAAAATACATCTGGCCTTTATATATGATCCATTTGTTCTTCTGGAGCACTCCGTCCATGTAGAACCTGCCGTCACTTCTGTATTCATATGTCTCCAGATTGATGACGTTTTCACTCTCAGCTGCCTTAGCCTCTTCAGTTTCCTTGGAAGCTTCCTCTTCAGAGGCTTTCGCCTGGGCTTCAGCGTTCTCCCCTTCAGCAGACTCTTCCTCAATTCCCTCAGCTGCGGTCTGATCGTCGCCCTCCTGAGTTTCCTGAGGATCTTCAGTCTGGTCGTCTGCTGTCTGACCTTCGGTCGCCTGACCGTCAGTGCTCTGACCTTCAGTAGTCTGACCTTCGGTCGGCTGTCCTACGGAAGCCTCCCCGGTCTGTTCAGCAGGCTGACCTTCTTCAGGAGTCTCTGCCTTCTGCTCGTAAGCAACCTGTACCCCGGTGTCAGCCGGTCCGGTCTGCTCTGCGCTATCCTGCTCCGCAGGCTCACTTGCCTGCTGTCCGGGAGCTGCCTCAGCTGCCGCCTCCGTCTGCTCCTCAGTTACAGCACCTGTCGTCTCACTGTCAGCGTAAACCATATCCGTCCTTATGAAGAACAGGACGAGAAGTACTGATAATAACAGTATTAAAGTTAAAACTGCACTGCGATGGGATCTTACTCGCATACTTCCTCCATTTAATTCTCTGTCAAATGCTGCTGCCAGTTCCAGGAATCACGGCACATATCCTCGATGCCCTTTTCAGCCTTCCAGCCGAGCACCTTCTCCGCCTTCGCGGTATCCGCGTAGCAGAGGGCTATGTCGCCGGGTCTCCTGTCCGTTATCACATACGGGATCTCTACCCCGTTCACCTTTTCAAAAGTCTTTACCAGGTCCAGCACGCTGTATCCGCGGCCGGTACCCAGGTTGAACACCTCACAGCCTTTGTGGCCGTCGGCGTATTTAAGGGCTGCCAGATGGCCTTTGGCCAGATCCACCACATGGATGTAGTCCCTGACACCCGTTCCGTCCGGAGTATCGTAATCGTCACCGAATACGCTGAGCCTCTCACGTATTCCCTGAGCGACCTGTGTGATGTAGGGCATCAGGTTGTTGGGGATGCCCGCAGGTTTCTCACCGATGAGGCCTGATTCGTGGGCACCGATCGGATTGAAGTACCGAAGAAGCACAACGCTCATCTCGGGATCAGCCTTCGCCACGTCTCTTAATATCTGCTCTATCATGTACTTCGTCCAGCCGTAGGGATTGGTGCAGCCGAGCGGCCCGCTCTCCTCTGTAACCGGCACGTCATCAGACAGACTGTAGACAGTTGCCGATGAACTGAATATTATGTTTTTGCACCCAAAGCTCCTCATGGTCTCCAGAAGAGTCAGGGTGGTATCCAAATTGTTTCTGTAGTACTCGAGCGGTTTCTCTACGGATTCCCCCACGGCCTTGAAGCCGGCGAAATGGATGACAGTATCGATGTCCTGCTCTTCGAAGGCCTTCTGAAGGGCAGCCTTATCCGCCACGTCGATCTGATAGAAGTAAGGACGCACGCCCGTGATCTCTTTGATGCGATCCACGACAGACTTCTCGCTGTTCGAAAGATTGTCCGCGATCACCACGCTGTGTCCCGCTTCAATTAGTTCGACCGCCGTATGGGAACCTATGAAACCAGTACCGCCTGTAAGCAAAACGCTCATAGACACCTCACATTTGATATATTTCAGGTCAGATGAAGATCAGAGAGCCTCCATCATGGCCAGATATTTCTTTCCGATTTCGGGATAATCGTAATCCCTTGCGATAAGGCTCACGGCTTTCTCCTTGAGTTCTGCCCTCTCCTCATCGCTTAAGCCCTTCACCTTTTCGATCGTATCCGCGAAGAGCTGCTCGTCATCCATGGGGATGGCGAAATGACCCGCGTCTCCCACGATGCTCTTGGCATTGCAGGCAAAGATGGCCGGGATGCCTGACGCCAGATAGTCGTTCAGCTTGTTCATGCTTAAGCCATAGTGATAGATCGGAAGGTCGTTATGGGCTGCGAAACAAAGTTTTGCCCTCTCAAGCACCTTCGGTATAAGGCGCTTATCTATAGCCGGGAAGAACCTTACTCTCTCGAGTCCCAGATCGGAGGCGAGCTTCATGACGCTTTCCTTCTCGTGTCCCGCCCCGATT
>CACZGZ010000089.1 GCA_902780845.1 uncultured Eubacteriales bacterium | reverse complement strand
TTTGCCGAGAAGCCGTAACCTGCCTTGCACATCTCTTCCCCGCCTGCCCAGAAGTGTCCTTCGGGGAGTTCCAGGGTAACGTCAGTGCCGGCCGCATTGTGGTATCTGAGAGACTTGAAGTTATATTTGTTCAGGATCTCCACGTGCTTTCTCAGTTCCTCAGAGTGCTGCTGCCAGTTCTTTACGGCATCTCCTCCGTCAACTCTGCAGGCTGTCAGGATCTCTGCCCAGAGTTTGAGAACTGCTTCCTCTTCACCGAGTTCGGGGAAGACTGCCTTTGCCCATGCTTTGGTGGGAACCGATACTACACACCAGGGACATTCGTTTCTCATCTGTCTTAATCTGAAGGTCTCGAGAGCCTTTCCTCTTGAGATCTGCGATCTCTTTATCCTGTCGGGATCCACGTCCTTAAGGTTTTCGGGATCCTCTGCGAAAATCGAGAGGAAGCCCGCTCCCTCTTCTGAGAGAGTATCCAGCATATCCACTTCCCACTGATTCATGGTGTCGAACACTTCATCAGCCGCATATAAGTATTTATATCTTGCGAGGTCGTCGTCTGCCCAGCGCATGATGACTTCCTTGCAGCCCGCTTCATAGGCGGCTTTCGCACAGAGTCTAGCAAAGAATGCCTCTGATACGGGGCAGGCCAGCACCAGCCTCTGCCCTTTCTGGATGTTCAGTCCGGCCTTTATGATAAGGTCTGCATAGTCCTTCTGTAACTGTTCTAAATTCTTCATTTATTTCACCTTCCCAAAATAATCAGGACCCGGGATTGCCTGACATCCGGATCCTGTATTTGATTTACTTTATAATTCTTTATGAAAGCTTCATATCTCCGTCTTTTACCCAGCCCATCTTTCTGAGGCCATAGTTGAAGATGAGAGCGAGGATGGCGGGAAGCACGAAGGAGATCAGGATGAGTCCGGTCCAGTCGAAAGCGGTGATCGCTTCCTTGGTTCCTGCTGCAACATCGTTTACCCAGCCTGTGTATACCCCGATCTGGCCTACCAGTCCGCAGGTTCCCATTCCGGATGATACAGCAGCTCCGTTCATCTTCAGTTTGAAGATGCAAGTCGCTATAGGTCCTGTGATGGCTGAAGCAAGAGTCGGTGCGATCCAGATACGGGGGTTCTTTACGATATTTCCCATCTGGAGCATGGAAGTTCCGATTCCCTGGGAGATCAGTCCGCCCCAGCGGTTTTCCTTAAATGAGATCGCTGCAAAGCCTATCATCTGAGCGCAGCAGCCTGCAACGGCAGCGCCGCCTGCAAGGCCCGTGAGCTGAAGCGCAGCGCAGATAGCGGCTGATGAGATGGGAAGCGTAAGCGCCATACCCACGACGACGGATACCAGGATACCCATGAGGAAAGGCTGAAGTTCCGTAGCCCACATGATGAGGTTTCCGACCCACATGGCAGCACGTCCTAAAGGAGGAGCGATGAGCCATGAGAAGAAGATTCCCACTCCGATGGTAACGAGAGGTGTTACCAGTATATCTACCTTGGTTTCCTTGGATACCATCTTGCCGATCTCGGCTGCGATAATAGCCACGAAGAGTACAGCCAGAGGGCCGCCTGCTCCGCCAAGGGCATTTGATGCAAAACCTACCGCGATCATTGAGAAAAGCACCAGCGGAGGGCACTTGAGCGCGTAACCGATAGCTACAGCCATCGCGGGACCGCTCATGGCAGTCGCTATACCGCCTACCGTATACTCAACCCCTGCTACCGTAGCCACAGGCGTGGTCAGGAATTCGATACCGAACTGAGTACCGATGGTGTTGATGATGGTGCCGATAAGGAGGGAACAAAACAGTCCCTGCGCCATAGCGCCGAGTGCGTCGATACCGTACCTCTTGAGAGAGATCTCAATGTCCTTTCTCTTGAGAAAGGCCTTAAACTTTTCCATTTCTTTTGTCTCCTGTAAAAATCTTTAAATATTATCAGTAAACTCCTGGATCGTCCGGATCATCAGGATCCGTCCATCTCCGTTCGCCTTCTGTATATCCGCTTGAAGCCACCTTTTCCCTTAAGCGCATCTCCTCGTCTTCAGGAGTCTCCGCTCTCTGGAACTGGGTGGTGTAAAGCTCTGTATAAACTCCGCCTGCCTTTACAAGCTCCTTGTGGTGACCGCGTTCAACCACTTCTCCGTCCTTGACAACGAGTATCTCGTCTGCAGCGAGGATGGTTGAGAGCCTATGGGCGATCAGTATGCTGGTCCGTTCTTTGATTATCGGCTCGATCGCCTCCTGGATCTTGGCTTCTGATATGGAATCCAGGGCTGAAGTTGCCTCGTCGAAGATCAGAAGTGCGGGATCTTTAAGAAGCACGCGGGCTATGGATACTCTCTGCTTCTCTCCTCCCGAAAGTTTCAGACCGCGGTTCCCGACTTCCGTATCCAGTCCCTTTTCCTGAGCCTGGATGAAGTCGTAAATGTTTGCCTTTTTAAGGGCGTTTATCATATCCTCTTCAGTTGCTTCGGGATTTGCATACTGAAGGTTCTGTCTTATGGTACCGTTAAAGAGATAAGTCTCCTGGGAAACTATGCCCACGTTCTTTCTCAGGTATTCCAGATCCAGTTCCCTTACGTCCACGCCGTTAAAGGTGACTGAGCCGGAGTTCACGTCATAAAGTCTGGGTATCAGGTTTATGATGGTGCTCTTTCCCGAGCCTGACGGTCCGACGATGGCGATGCTCTTACCGGGATCAAGCCTGAAATTCACGTCCTTGAGGATCTGTCTTTCCCCGTCATATGAGAAGTCCACGTGACTGAATTCTACCTCTCCGGTGTTCTTTTCGGGAGTCACGGGGTTCTCCGGATTCTCTATCTCCACCGGCATGTCGAAATACTCGAATACTCTGGTGAACATGGCCATGGATCTCATCCAGTCCACCTGGATGTTCAGAAGGCTGTTCACCGGCATATATGTCTTTCCGAGAAGAGCTACCATAACGGTGATGTCACCTACGGTCAGATCACTTTGGTACTGCATGATCAGGATGCCTCCCACCAGATAAAGGAGCATGGGGCCGATATTGGTCACGGTGTTCAGCACCACAAAGAACCAGCGGCCTGCCATCCTTTCCTTGATGTTAAGCTTGATCATCTTCTCGTTCACGCTCTCATAACGATCGTATTCCTGCTGCTCCTTTCCGAAAAGCTTGACCAGAAGCTGACCGCTCACCGAAAGAGTCTCGTTCAGGATCCCGTTCACTTCATCGTTTGCTTCCTGGGCTTCACGTGTGATGGTCCACCTGGTCTTTCCTGCCCTCCTTGTGGGGAAGACGAAGAGAGGTATCACCGCGATACCCAGAAGCGCCAGTATCCAGTTCTTCTGGAACATGGCAGCCAGCGCGAATACAAGGGTTATCGTATTAGAAAGGATGCTCTTGAAGGTGTTGGTTATAACGGATTCTACTCCGCCTATATCCGAGGTCATCCTGGTGATGATATCGCCCTGGTTGTTCGAAGTAAAGAACCTCTGCGACATCTTCTGAAGATGCCTGAACATCTGGTTCCTCATATCGAAGGTGATATGCTGAGCGATCCAGGTGTTTATATAGCTCTCTCCCACTCCTATGAGATTGGAGAGGAGCGTCACGCCAAGGGATGCTACTATATACGTAATGAGCAGTCTTAAGTTCTGCCCTATCAGTCCCTCGTCGATTATCTTACCCGTAAGTATCGAAGGCAAAAGCCCGAATACCGAAGAAAGCGCAATACAAACCAGAACCAGTATAAACTGTTTCCAGTAAGGTTTCAGATAACTGAAGACTCTCTTCACAAGCTCCTTCGTTATCTTGGGCTGCGCAGCCTTCTCTTCTTCTGTCATGTAATGGCCACCCGGGCCGTGTCCTCCTGGGTGCGGCATGCCTACCTCCTGTTAAAACAAAGCTGACATCAACAAGGCCATAACTTACCAGTTAGCATTTTAGCACAAATATACTATATAATACAACTGAATAAACAAAAAACGGCCTGAGCCGTTTTTTATAGTTCAATATTGACTGTAATTGTATCAGAAACTGCCGACAATGTCCTTATCCAGGCTCTTTATGACAGCCACTGCAAGTTCAACCGCAGCGTCGAAGTCGCTCATTGAAGCTATGCAGTTATGGGAGTGGATGTATCTCACGGGGATCGAGATAACTATGACAGGTGTTCCCTTGTCGGAAAGGCAGATCATGGATGCGTTGGTACCGCCGCCTTCCCTGACCGCTGCCTGCACGGTGATACCCTTCTCCTCTGCAAGGTCCAGGGCGTATCTCATGAACCTGGGATTGCAGATGGCGGATCTGTCCATGAAGCGAAGCATGGGTCCCTTCTTAAGGGCAGCCTGAACAGCGTAGGGTTCAGCTATGGTGTCGTCTGCAGGGCAGCCTTCGAAGCAGATGGCGACGTCCGGCTTTACATTGTTCACTGCAACCTTGGCTCCGCGGGAACCGACCTCTTCCTGTGATGATACGACAGCCGTAACGTCAAGCGCGAGTTCTTCACCATCGAGCCTCTTCAGAGTCTCGATCATGGCTGCAACACCTATACGATCGTCGAAGGCCTTTCCCATGAACACGTCATGCTCTTCGTCGTACGAGAAATCCGTCATAGGCACGATGGGCTCTCCCACTCTGATCTTATATGACTTCTCTGTCTCCTCCTTTGAGGAGGATCCGATATCTATTGAAAGGTCGCTTATCTCGAGAGTCCTTCCTTTGTCCCCGTCCTTCATGAAGTGCACCGGTTTCGATGCGATTATACCCTGGATGTACTTCCCTTCGGTATTTCTCACAAGTACTTTGGATGAAGGGAGCGACGCCGGATTCCAGCCGCCTATGTTATGGAACCTGATGGTGCCGTTCGGTCTTATGGAATGCACCATGAATCCAACCTCGTCTCCGTGGGCGTCCATCATCATCATGGGCTTACCGGAGTTCCCTTTTCTTCTGATGTAGAGATTCCTGATATGGTCCTCTTCCATTTCTCCAAGGCCTTCTGCATATTTTCTTGATACTCCAAGAGCCTCGTCCTCGAAACCGGAAGGTGCCTTTGCTTCAGAAAATTCCCTTATCATTGTGATCTTTTCTTCTTTTTTGTTCATTTAATTCTTTACTCCTTATATTTACGCGGGATCAGGTCTCGCGGTTATATATCTTACCTACGTCCTTACGCCTTCCGTACATGAAGATCCATGCTGCGGTGAACTCTATCACGGCGAACACCACGAGCACCATCCTCTTATCCATGTAGTCAGCCATGAGTCCCGAAATGAACTCTCCCGTCAGCATGCCGAAGGTGGACATCATCTGGAAGGTGCCGTTGAAGCGGCCCTTCTTCTCGTGTGGCACGTACTTCTGTGTGGATGAGATCCTGATATTGTATGATGTCATTCCCATCACGCCGGTTGCAAAGCACATTATCATCATACAGGGCACCGGAGTGAACAGATATGAACCTCCGATAACTGCTATGGAAATATATACTATGAAAGCTATATTGAACTTTTTATCCGGATCCAGCTTATGGCGGTAGTGGAATACTCCCGCGAGAAGCCTTCCAATCATCATGCTGGCTCCAACCAGCATGAAGATGTATTCGCCGGTGGTCCCGTACATTTCCCTGAAATACGGAAGACCGATTATCATGCCGGCTCCTCCGGACAGGGAGTTGAACATGAAGTAGAGGGCGATGGCCATAAG
>CACZGZ010000088.1 GCA_902780845.1 uncultured Eubacteriales bacterium | reverse complement strand
TTTCAGAGTTCCCGACAGGAGCACCACGACTGCTGCAGAACCGAGAAAGGAAGTAAAATGAAGAAAACGCTCAAAAAGACTGCAGTGATATTTCTGGCAGTTATGATGACATTTTTAAGCGCAGTACCGGCATATGCAGGATCCGATGAATTCAGCGATCATCTTTACGATGAATGGAAGGAGACAGTTGAATCGGATTATCTTACCATGCATTCTTCGGTCTATGACTGGAGAGAACTGGGACTGACAAAACCTGAAGTCACCTTCGGAGATATCAGCATTGACAGTTTCAGGGAAACCGTGTCATACGCGGAAGAAGCTCTTGAAAAACTTCATGAATTTGATATTGAAGAACTGGATGAGACTGAATGGCATGATTATATGGCGTTTGAAGCCTACCTTGAGAACTCCATCGATATGTACAGCTATCCCGAGTTCCAGTTCATGTTTAGACCATTCACGGGTTATCTCATAAACGTCATCGACTATTTCGCAGATTTCATGTTCTATGAAAAGCAGGACGTGGAGGACTATCTTACATTGATAGAAGAACTGCCGTCATATATTGATCAGATGAAGAAATTTACCGAGGCTCAGGCAAAAGAAGGGTATTTTCTCGATGATCTGGGATATACCGACGCGATGTCGGAACTGAATGAGATGATCGAAAAGGGCGAGAATTGCCCTCTGGTAGTCAACTTCGAGAATAACATTGACGGCTTTGATGGTATTTCAGATGCTGAAAAGGCAGAATACAAGGAGAGAAACAGAACGCTCATATCCGAAAGCATAATACCCGCCATAAGGGACGTAAGGGCATTCCTTTCAGAACTTAAGGGGTCAAGAAGCGTTCAGTCAGGAGCACTTATTGAATACGAACCGGGGGAGGGAACTGCTGACGGTCTTGAGTACTATAAGGCTCTTGTAAAATACTCCGCCAGTTCATCTGACAGCCTTGAGAATATATTCGATTATCTTACCAAGGCAATAACCGAATCATACGATTATCTGGACTGGCTCTTCGAGAACGATACTGAATTCACGTCCCCGGGTAAGATAGCGGGTATGGAATCGATAGAAGACGTCTTTTCATATCTGAGAGCCAACATGCAGGGTTTCCCCGAGGGGCCTGACGTGGATTATACGCCTTCGTATCTTCCTCCGGGATCCAATGATTTTGCGATGGCGTATTATATACCTGCGCCTGTGGACAATATCAGGCAGAATATAATAAGGGTCAATAAACAAAACACAAACGACCTGAACACTTTATACTACGTTCTCGCGCACGAAGGTTTCCCCGGACACCTGTATCAGTTCACCTGGTACCAGGCTTCAGAAGGATATAAGCCTCTCAGGCATGAGCTCACCTTTATGGGTTACGAAGAGGGCTGGGCGAACTACGTAGAGAGGACGATGCTCCTGCGTTCCGGACTGGATAAGACTTCAGCAGAATACCTGTATCTCAGTGAGATACTTTCATTTATGATCTATGCTGCTTCAGATATAGCTGTAAACGGTCTTGGCTACGATCAGGAAGAACTTTCGGAATATATAGAAAACGTCGGATTCGATCCGGCTTACGCTGAGGAACTGTACGAACTTTCCGTAGAGATGCCGGGCTCTTATATTCCTTATGGATACGGAGCTGCCAGGTTCCTTGAGTTCAGGGAAAGGGCAGAACAGGCTCTTGGAGATGATTTCGATGAGGAGGAGTTCCACGAAGTACTGCTCACATACGGTCCAAGGCCATTTGAGCTTGTAGAGGAAGACCTTGAGGCTTATGTTGAGTCCAAAGGTGAAAGACTGCCTGATGATTTCACTTTCTTCGGATCGGAACTTCCCGAAAAGACTATTTTTGAGGCATATCCTTTGTTAAAGTATCTTGCAGGACTTATCGTAGTAATTATCGCTGCTGTAATAGTAATAATTATCAACAAAAAAAGACGCAAAATGGATGCTGAGATAACAGACTCCGTTGACTGATTTTCGATATTTTATTATAATATTCATAATAATATGGTTTTATAGATCGTTTTATAAAGAGGTGCACCAAGATGAAAAAACTTATCAAATCAGACGCACTGGATCGTATCAGAGAACCAGAAACAGATGTATCGCTGGCTTCAAGCATAGTATCTACCATACTTGTGGCAATTTTCGGTCTGATAGTCGGAATTGTAGCCCAGACATTTGAATACTTCGCTTCAAACAGTTCAGTATGGTGGATGGACATTATCAAGGACCTTCAGCTTAACGTTGTGTTCCATAAATTTCCCATCTGGTTCATGCTTGGACTGACTGTTGCTGTTTCAAGTTCCAGGCCACTTAAGGCTGCGATAAATGAATTTGCATTCTTTGCAGGTGTCATAGTAGGTTTTAACGTCGTTCCCATAGCATTTTCACAGGCATCAAGGCCTGATAATATGGGTACGTGGATCATTGCATTAATCGTCTCAGTGCCGCTTGCCATGGTTTTCTGGTATGCTAAGAGCCGCAGCTGGCCCTCTATAGCATTTGATGCAATCATAATCGGAGTGCTGTCAGCATTATGTTTTGACTGCGGATTCCTGTATTTCCATTTTAACGATCTGATCATGGATCTTATTAATGCCGTTATTGTTATTCTTACTGTAGTTGCTCTCTCTTCAGGCGTTATTCAGATCGTTGTCAGCCTTATAGGCGGGATCCTGATCGCCTTGATCCTCGGTCCTGTGATATAGTTGTATTATCACTTTGGAGAGCTTTATGAACTGGGTAAGAGAAGAAAACTACGAAGAAACGATGAAAACCGTCGTGGAGCCGTTTGTTACATCCTGCATGGAAAGCGGATATTTTCACAGACTCCCGGAAGAGAATATATATTACGAGCATTTTAAAAATACCGATCCCAAAGGTGTCATAGTAATATGCCACGGCTTCACGGAATCCATCAAAAAGTTCTATGAATCCGTATATTACATGCTCCAGGAAGGGTACGAAGTTTGGGGACTGGATCACAGAGGACACGGAAGGTCTCTCAGAGAGAATGACAACCCTTATGTCGTGCATGTGGAGCACTTCACCGATTACGAGCGTGACTTCAAATATTATGTTGAGAACATTGTAAAGCCTTCGTCAGAAGGACTGCCGGTATATCTTTACTGTCATTCCATGGGAGGCTGTATCGGAGCTGAGATCATTGAAGACAATCCGTATCTCTTTGATAAGGCAGTACTGAGTTCGCCTATGCTGGGTCTCAATTTCGGAAGGATACCTGTTCCTGTCGTCTACGCGGCAGCGAGCATCATAGGAATAGGAGAGAGGAGAAAGAATCCTTTCGGATCTGACGGGACCTTCAATCCTGAGCCGGATTTTGAAAACTGCGCATGTTCATCGGAATGCAGATATAATTACTATTTCAAAAAGACTCTGGAGGATCCCTTTATCCAGACCTGTTCACCTTCCATACAGTGGGGCAAACAGGCGGCAAGGGCCTGCCGTTACGTAATGTCCAAAGCTGACCTTATAAGGATACCGGTCCTTTTGATTCAGGCCGGTGAAGATACTCTGGTAAAGAATTCAGCTGAAGATCTTTTCTGCGAATGGGTGGAAGGCTGCGAAAAATACGTAGTTCCCGGTATGAAGCATGAGCTTTACAGAACAGATTCTCCTGTACTCATACCTTACTGGGAAAAGATTTTCGGATTCCTCGAAAAATAAAATATAGTTTATCAAGATCAAAAGCGCCCTTCGGCTATCGGATGGCGCTTCATTCTCTATATCGGGAAAAATACAGCTGCTTATGAAGATCTAATGTATGGAGATAAATAAATGATCAGCAAAGATGCCATAAGAGATAAAATTGAAAAAGTAAGGGGTAGGATAGGAGTCCTTTATGAAGAACTTGATTCAGGCGAGGGCTTCACTGTCATAAAAGGTCAGGATGATGATGTTTTTGAGGCTGCCAGCGTTATCAAGCTCTGGATAATGTCCTGCGCATATGAGCAGGCTTTTAATGGTAAACTGGATCTGGATTCTGAAGTACAGCTCAGGATCGATGATATGGTTCCCGGTCCCGGTATTCCTGATTATTTCAGAGATGCCAAGGAAAACCATCTTACCGAAGATATGTTTCCTGAGAGCGGGATACTTAATTATCTCCATCAGGGAGCGGTCTTCACCATACGGGATCTGATCAATATGATGATCCTGATAAGCGATAATACCGCCTGCAATATGATGATAGACATCCTCGGTATGGATACTATCAATAAACATATCTCAGGACTCGGAGCCAAAAGGACTGTTCTTAACAGGAAACTCTTTGACACAAGGCCCGAGGTCAGGGGAAAGGAAAACATGTTTTCGCTTTCCGATGCAGCTGAACTTTTCAGGAAGATGTACAGAGGGGAGCTGGTTTCACCTGAAGCAAGCCGCGAGATGTGCGCTCTCCTGCAGAATCAGCAATACACTTACAAGATGCCGTTCTTTATAAGACGTATTCCGATAGCTCATAAGACAGGAGAAGATACAGGTATCGAAAACGATGTCGGAATAGTCTTCTCAGATAAACCGTTTATTTTCTGCTTTGCTTCAAATGAAGCCGACGAACCTGAGGCTGTAAGGCTTTGTCAGGATCTGGCCCGGGAACTGGAGGTGCACCATGGCTAAAGACATCGTAATAAGAAACGCAAGACCCGAAGATTATGATTTTATTCTCAAGGTAAATGAAGTCAATGTGGAGGTTCTTTCTCCCATGCCCATGGAGCGCATGCTCTGGCTGAAAGAAATGTCGGACATGTTCGTTGTGGCTGAAGTAAACGGTGAACTTGCCGCTTTTCTGATCGCTATCCGTGAAGGACAGCCATATGACAGTGAGAACTACGTGTGGTTCTCCGAAAAGTATCCTCAGTTCCTGTATATTGACAGGATAGTTATCGACGAGCCGTTCAGGGCCGCCGGACTCGGACGTGCACTTTATCAGGCGGTGAAGGACCGTGCAATTGGAACAGGAGTAAAAGTCGTTACCTGTGAAGTGGATACGATACCATATAACGAAACCAGCCTGAAATTCCATGAAGCCATGGGATTTGCCGAGGTGGGACAGCAGGTGATCCGCGGCGGCGAGATCAAGGTATCCCTGCAGGCCGCCCTGGCGGATGAATAGATCGGTGCTGTCCGGATTGTTTCTATCGCGCGCTTCAATGCGCGTTTTTTTATTGTTTTATATCCTGATCGGAGTTAAAATGTGGTTTGGCTACGAAGGATAAGGAGGTCTGGCATGAAAAAGCATATCAACCATTTGACATTTCTGATCGTTTTGACAGCGTTACTCGCTATGTTCATACCGATGAGCGCTACAGCCTTTGCGGCGGATGGCACTTATATCGATAAAATTGAACTCACCGTTGATGCACCAGTTTGCGGGATTTGCGCGAAAGACTATGATGAGAACAACGTGAAAACTGGAGAGGGCTATAAGGTTCGTGATTATAATGGGGGCTATTACCTCTTATGTGATAAGGATAGTCGTCATCCGCTCGATGCCGAAACGATTATAACTAATCAGACCTATGGCGTACAGATCTATCTTACAAATCTGGACGGATTCCGTTTTGATGAGGATACAAAAGTAATGATCAATGGAGCAGAAGCCGTGTTTATGGATTTCACACAAGATTACTCTGAAGGAGATACACTCTTTGTTTTCGGCACTGTCATGGCAAAACACGACTGGGAATTCGTCGACTTCACATGGAACGGCGATGAAACAAATAATTATACTGGCACTGTGGCAAATTATAAGTGCCGTCATGATGGGGCTGCACAGACTGTAGAAGCAGCTGTTTCCAAACCAGAAAACGTGCCGGCGACCTGTGAAGAGGCGGGAGGGACCCGTTACGATGCAGTCGTATCAGCGGATAAGAGCCTTGACGGAAAGAAGCAGGCCGATCACAAGATCTTGGGCGGTGACGGGCCTCTGGGCCATAACTGGAAGTTCGTT
>CACZGZ010000087.1 GCA_902780845.1 uncultured Eubacteriales bacterium | reverse complement strand
TTCAGCATAGGGCGAAAGAATATGCTTTCGCCCGTTTTAGTATACAGGGGAGGTGAAGTCATGACCGGTAAAAGAACAACTGATATCGTGATACTGATAATATTGATAGCCGTGGCTCTCATTAGTTTCTTTCTGATCGCGCCTATAATGTCGGATCCTGCCACATTTGAAAAGACGATACAGAGCCTTGACGAAAAGAAGACCACTGTAGCGGAACTTACCGCAGCATCCACAGCTGCGTCTGCTGCAATTACTTTGCTTCCCAACGATATTGGGACGCCCATCGCGGATAAGCTGGTCGACCTGAGCGGTTATTTCATCCTGATCTTCTCTGCCATCTATCTGGAGAAGTTCCTGACTACGATCGCGGGTTTCATCGCCTTCAGATATCTGATACCCATAGCGGTGATCGTTCTCGGAATAAACAGATTCTTCAGATTTGAGGCTGTAAAAATAATAGCTTTAAGGATAATCGCCTTTGCGCTTATACTGGCTCTCCTGGTTCCCGCAAGCGTGGGGATATCAAGCCTTATAGAGCAGACTCACGAGTATTCCATCCAGCAGACCATAGAAGAAGCGAACAACGCATCCGATGAGATAAACGAAAAGAACGATTCCGGTGATTCAAACGCCCTTCAGGAATTCTTCAATAAGGTCAAGGGCGGGGTATCCGGGCAGCTTAAGAAATTCGAGACCATACTTTCGAACTTCATAGATTCAGTTGCTGTCCTTATAGTTACTACCTGCGTCATTCCTATACTGGTGCTTTTGCTCCTCGTTTTACTGTTCAAGCAGTTTTTCGGAGTAGCGGGTTCGATGTGGGAAGATTCGGAACGCCTTAAGATCACCAAAAACAGTATTGTAAAAAAATAATATCAGGAGATATATTATGTGGAAATTCAGCGAACTTGAATACAAGCGCCCGGATATGGACGTTTTAGTAGAAAAATTAAAGAAAGCCACCGAGATGGTAAAAAATGCTTCCTCCGGTGAAGAAGTGTATGACATCCTTATGAAGACGGAAGAGGAGAGCAAAGAACTCTCCACATTGTTTACCATCGTCAGCATCAGGCACACCCTTGATACCAAGGATGAGTTCTACGATAAGGAGAACCAGTGGATCAACGAGACCATGCCTACTGTAATGCCGTATATGCTGGCATATAACGCGGCGATCGAGGAAAGCCCTTACAGACCGTATATCGAAGAGAAACTCGGAAAGCAGTATTTCACCGAGATGGACCTTCAGAAGAAGACCTTCTGCGAGGAGAACATTCCTCTCATGCAGCAGGAGGCCAAGCTCACCGATGAATACCAGAGCATCATGGCTGCCTGCCAGGTGGAATTCATGGGTGAAAAGAGAAATCTCTACGGGCTCCAGAAGTTTTTTGAACACGACGACAGGGAAGTAAGACGTGCGGCATTCAAGGCGTATTCTGATTTCTATCACGGACATGAAGAAAGGCTTGAGGAGATCTGGGACGAACTGATCAAAATCAGGAATCAGATGGGAAAGAATCTGGGGTACGATAACTATATCCCTGTGGGATACATGAACCAGGGAAGGACTGACTACGGAAAGGATGAAGTCGCTTCCTTCAGGGAACAGGTGAGAAAGGAACTCGTGCCTTTCTGTCAGAAACTCTACGAAGCACAGGCTAAGCGCCTCGGTATAGATAAGGTATACGCATTCGACGAAAAGAGGGTATTCCCTGATGGAAATGCAACTCCCGCAGGCGATGATGATTTCATGATCAGGGAAGCTCAGAAGATGTATCACGAGCTCAGCCCTGAGACCGCTGAATTCATCGATTTCATGATTGATCATGAACTGATGGATCTTAAGAACAAGCCCGGAAAAGCTTCAACGGGATACATGACGCTGCTTCCTTCTTTAAGCGCGCCCTTCGTTTTCTCATGCTTCAATCAGACCATCTTCGATATGCAGGTGCTGACCCATGAACTCGGCCATGCCTTCGCAGGTTTCAGAGCCTGCCGCAAGCAGCCTGTTGAGAACTATTATTTCTCATCGACTGATATCGCTGAGATCCACTCCATGAGTATGGAGCAGTTCACATACGGATATGCGGAGAGGTTCTTTGGAAAAGATGCCGACAAATACAGATTCGCGCACCTTCAGGAGGCCATAACCTTCGTGCCTTTCGGAGTCGCCGTGGATGAGTTCCAGCATATCTGCTATGAACATCCTGAGCTTACACCGAAGGAGAGGACCTACGAATGGCATAAGCTTGAACAGAAGTATATGCCTTGGAGAACTTACGATAACGATGAGTTCATGGAGAGGGGAGGATATTGGTATCATAAACTTCATATCTACCTCTATCCGTTCTACTATATCAACTATACGCTCACTACAATGGGCGCAATGGAGTTCAAAAAGAAGTACGCGGAAGATCCTGAAAAAGCCTGGAAGGATTATCTTGCGCTCACAGACGTGGGAGGATCCAAGAGTTATCTTGAGATACTGAAGATCGCAAACCTTTCTGTACCGTTTGAAGAGGGAGCCGTAGCCAAAGCCACGGGATACGCCAAAGATATACTTGAAAAGGAAATGGCGGAACTTTAAGAGGTACCGAAGATGACGACTTATAAAAGAGTCGGGATACTGTCAGCATTGCCGGTAGAAAGCGGTATCATATTGGATGGTATAACCGATAAAACTGAATACATCCATGCGGGTATGCTTTATACGGCAGGAAGGCTTGAAGACCATGACGTGGTGCTGTCAAACTGCGGCGTCAGCAAGGTGAACGCCGCCATGTTTACCCAGATAATGATAGACAGATTTCATCCTGACTGCATCATGTTCACCGGAGTTGCAGGAAGTATGAACAAAGAGGTAAAGCATACGGACCTGGTGATAGCCGATGAACTTACATTCTTCGACGTGAATCCGAAACAGCTTGAGAACTGCTTCCCGAACACAGTCAGGTTCAGGACAGATGATGAACTGAACGAAATGATCATATCAAAGGCCGAGGACTGCCATAAAGGTCTCATAATAACCGGCGATCGGTTCATACACAGCAGAGAAGATAAAGACGGACTTTTAAAAGCCTTTCCCGAAGCGCTTGCTGTGGAGATGGAAGGCTGCGCTGTGGCACAGGTCTGTCAGCTTAACGGCATACCGCTCACGGTGCTGAGATGCATCACCGACCTTGCTGATAATGATGCAGAAGACTCATACAAGGAGTTTGAAAGAACAGCAGCTGAAAAGTCTGCTGAAATAATAATCAAAGCGATAAAAGATCTGAGGTGATCTTATTTGAATTTTTTACAGAATGTAAGAAAAGGAATAACGAAACAGGAGCAGATGTCTGAATCTCTAATCCTGAGTCTTTTGCTCGCTCTGAGCGGCGGATTTCAGGATGCTTACACGTATATAGAGAGAGGGCATGTTTTTGCCAATGCCCAGACGGGCAATGTAGTGCTGATGAGTGCATCGGTGCTGGATGGGAATATTGATAATATACTGCGATATATCAATCCGCTTCTTGCATTTGTCGTAGGGATAATCATTGCCGATTTGATAGAGCACCATATGAAAAAGGTGCAGGTGATACATTGGAGACAGATGATCATCATGGTTGAGGTGATAATAATGTTCGTTTCAGGGATACTGCCGGCCAGATTCGATATGGAAGCCAACTGCCTTATATCACTGGCCTGCGCCATGCAGGTGGAGACATTCAGGTCATTCTGCGGAAATGCTTATGCCAGCACTATGATCATAGGGAATATGAGGTCAGGCACCCACGCCTTCTCCAGATTTCTCATATCGAGAAAGATACCTGAACTCAAAAAAGCCGGAGAGTATTTCGGAGTAATTCTGGTGTTTGGGATAGGAGCGGGCATATCAGCGCTGCTTACTCCTTTGATGGGTGAGATGACGATCTGGTGCTCCTGCGTGATTTTGCTTATATGCTATGTAATAATGGAGTTTGATAAAATAGATATGACTGAAGAGGAGAACTAGTTTATGAAATGCAGGATGTCAAAGGAATACAGGATATGTCCGAGCTTATGCGACCACTCTTCCAGACTGGGGATACCGGATACTTTCGGACTATTCATGGATATGGCTGCAGAGCATGCAGAGGATCTGGGAATAGGCACGACATTCATGATGAGGGAGCATAAATTCTGGCTCACCGCCAAGACCAGGATAAAATTCATGAGAAGGCCGTATATGATGGAAAAAGTCAGACTTGATACCTGGCCTCTCATGCCCAGAGGGATCCAGGAAATAAGGGATTATTCCATTACAGATATGAATGGCAGCATCATAGCTTTGGGTAAAACACAGTGGGCAGTTCTTGATACTGATACAGGTTCTTTAGTGAAGATACAGGAACTGTTCGACGATGACTGGGATCTTGAGACCGAAACTGTGCTTGATGAACCTTTTGCCAGGGTAGCTGAGGATACATCCGACTGTGAAGAGGCAGGAAAGTATGAGATCAGGTCGATCGATATTGATCTCGGCGGACATATGAACAATGCGGCTTATGTTAAAGCCCTGTTCAGCATATTTACGACTTCAGAACTGGATGCGATGAAGATCACGGACTGTGAGATATGCTATAAGCACTCCTGCTATGAAGGAGATACGCTCTCATTCTACAAGCGCCAGAGAGACAATGCCATAGAGATGATAGGAAAGACAGGAGATGGGGAGACCGCGATACTTGCGGTGCTTAAGTAGCAAATCAGGAGGATACATATGGAAGAGAGGATACTTAAGAGGATCGACGAGATAGTTTCTGAGATAGGACCGGAACTGAAAAAACTGGCCCTGGATATCCATGACAACCCGGAATTAGGAAACGAAGAGTTCAAAGCATGTAAGTGGCAGACTGAACTTCTTGAAAAATATGGTTTCTCGGTTGAAAGGGAGTTCTGCGGCATTCCCACAGCCTACAGAGCCACATATAAGGGCGCCAAACCCGGACCGAGGATCGGAATGCTGGGTGAGTTCGACGCTCTTCCCGGACTCGGTCACGCCTGCGGACATAATCTTATCTGTACCATGGCGGTAGGATCAGGCATCACCATGAGAGAATTCGCCGATGAGTTCGGAGGAGAGATAGTGGTGATCGGCACACCTGCCGAGGAAACGGCAGGGGCCAAGGTCGAGATGTCAAAGAAGCATGCTTTCGATGACCTTGACGTTGCCATGATGTCACATCCCGCATACGCAGACTGTGATTCACTGAACACAAATGCGATCAAATGCTTCCAGGTCGAATTCTTCGGAAGAGCTGCTCATGCTGCTGCTTTCCCCGAGGATGGAATAAATGCGCTTGATGCAATGATCCAGCTTTTCGTCGGAGTAGGGCTTCTGAGGCAGCAGACTAAGGACGGCTCCAGGATACACGGTATCATCCTTGAAGGCGGCAAGGCTCCCAATATTATCCCGGAATATACGAAAGCGCTTTTCTATGCCAGAGCTCCGAGGTTTGCCTATGCCATGGAAATATCTGAAAAGATATACGATATAGCGAGGGGAGCGGCTCTTGCTACCGGATGCACGGTAGAGATAAAGGACGCTGAAGAGGACTTCAAGGATACGTGCTCAAACAGATATCTGTCAGACCTCATGGTGGGCAATATGGAGAAGTATTACGGACATAAGTTCATGAGATCAGGAGGTATTGCAATTGCCGGAAGTTCGGATCTGGGAGACGTGAGCTACTGCTGTCCGGCTATCCAGACTATCACAGGTCTGTCTGCACCGGGAGAAAACGCGGTGTATAAACCGCATACACCTGAATTCGCGGTAAGAACGGGAACGGACCAGGCTGTGGCCAATTGCCTGGATTTCGTCAAAGGCTTCACCTTAACAGCCGTACAGCTGATGACAGAACCCGAGCATCTTGAAAAGATAAAAGAAGAATTCAGCCACATCAACGACCCGAAGCCTGCAGGAGGGTTTGAGTCACCGTTGTAAAAATATTCGGAAAATTATAATAATTATTGCTCAGCCTGAAATATGGCTGAGTTTTTTGTTTTATCGGTTCATTTCTTTACCCAGATGAACTTTTTGCACTAAAAATGTTCTAAATT
>CACZGZ010000086.1 GCA_902780845.1 uncultured Eubacteriales bacterium | reverse complement strand
GCCCTCGCGGAATACGAGACCGGAAAGGCGGCTTTGGACGAAGCCATCGCCCGGTATGAAGCGGGAGAACAGGCATATGAAGAGGCCTACGCCGCCTACGAGGCAGGGCTCATAACCGAAGAAGAAATAACCGCCATGAAAGCAGCCCTGAATCAGGCCAAGGCCGAGATCGAAGCTAATCAGGCGGCGCTTGACCAAGCCAAGGCCCAGCTGGATCAGGCAGCGCCTCAGATAGAGGAAGCGAGAAATGCCATCGCAGCCTGGGATACGACCTACCCTGAGCTGGTCAGCGCCATCGCGCAGTACGAGGCGGCTGAAAAGGCTTACCGGGACGGTCTCGCAGAATACGAGTCAGGAGCAGCTGCCCTTGAATCAGCCCGCGCGAAACTTAAGCAGGGCGAGGCCGAATACGCCGAAAACCTCGCTAAACTCCAGGACGCCAGGGCAGAGCTTGCCGACGGACAAGCCGAGTACGATAAAGCAAAAAAAGAAGCCTACGACAAGTTCGACGAAGCGGAAGCTGACATCGAAGATGCCCGGGCAAAACTTGACGACATAGAATATCCCGAGTGGTACGTCCTGGACAGGACCTCAAACCCCTCGTACTACAGCTTTGTCGGAAACGCCGACAAGGTGACCGCCATCTCGAAAGTATTCCCGGTGTTCTTTTTCCTGGTGGCTGCTTTGGTGGCCCTCACCACCATGACCAGAATGGTGGATGAGGAAAGGACCGAGATCGGCACCATGAAGGCCCTCGGCTACCGCAGCCGCACCATAGCGTCCAAATACATCTTCTATGCAGGATCTGCAGGGATACTCGGAAGCATCGCAGGGATCCTTCTCGGTCAGTGGATCTTCCCCACGGTAATCTGGAACGCCTACGGGATCATGTACTACTACCCGGGGTTCAAAACCGAGTTCCTGCCTCTATACGCTGTACCTTCAGCGGTGGCAGCGGTATTAAGCGTGCTCCTCGCCACCTGGTGGGCGGTGTACGACAACCTTAAGGAAAGACCCGCGACCCTCATGCTCCCCAAGGCACCGAAGGCCGGCAAGCGCATCCTTCTCGAATATATCAAGCCCGTATGGTCGCACCTGACATTTACCTGGAAGGTCACCATGAGGAATCTTTTCAGGTACAAAAAACGTTTCTTCATGACCATCGTAGGAATCGCGGGCTGCACCGCGCTTCTGCTCACGGGATTCGGAATCAGGGACTCCATCGATCATATAGTGGAGAACCAGTTCAGCGAGATCCAGTCCTACGACCTTACCGTCCACGTGAACGACGACATGACGGATGACAGCAGGGAAGAACTTGAGAAATATTTCAGCGAAAGAGGCGAAGAATATACAGCGGTACTTTATGAAAACGGCACAGCAAAACACGGCCGTGCCAAGGAAAGCGTTATCGTGGAAGTCCCCGCAGACATAGACAGCTTCAATGATTTCGTGATGCTCCGCGACCGCGTGTCAGGAGAGCCGGTGGAGTTCGACGAAAACTCCGTGGTGCTTGCGGAGAAGCTGGCAGAGAATCTGGGAGTGGAACCGGGTGGGACCTTCACTTATGAAGACACCGACGGCAAGCAGGCCGACCTGAAGGTGACTGGCATCACCGAGAACTATATCTTCGGCTACGTATACGTAGGCGAGAACGCCTGGAAGGAAGCATACGGAGAAGAACCCACCGAAAACACGTATTTTGTGAAGTCTGGGACCGAGGAAGGAGAGACTGACCAAAGGCTCACCGAGATCCTTAAGATCGACGGAGTCCGCACCGCCCAGTTCTCGGGCTCCGTCATCGAGACCTTCTCCAACATGCTGAATAAGATCGACTACATCGTTATCGTGCTTATCATAAGCGCGGGGCTTCTGGCCTTCGTAGTCCTTTACAACCTGACATATATAAACATCAGCGAGCGCCAGAAGGAGATCGCCACCATAAAAGTCCTGGGCTTCCACCACGGCGAAGTGAACTCATATATCTACCGCGAGACTTTGCTGCTCTCGATCTTCGGGATCCTTATAGGGCTGGTGCTGGGCATCTGGCTCCACAAGTTCGTCATAGTCACCGTAGAGGTCACCGAAGTCATGTTCGGAAGGGAGATCCTGCCGCTCAGCTTCGTGTACGCAGCAGCCATCACCCTGATATTCACAGGGCTCGTGTGCCTTGCCCTGGCCCCGAGACTCCGCAAGATCAGCATGGTGGAAAGCCTGAAGTCAGTGGACTAGGGATGTGTGCGCGGACGAAATAAAAGAATGAAAATATCACCAAGGAGGGTTCCATGAGAAGAAAAGACAGGGAGATAACTGAATACAGTGAGATAGTAGAAGTGATAAAAAACTGCGATATCTGCAGACTCGGCCTTATAGACGGCGAGTACGCCTACGTGCTTCCTCTTAACTTCGGGATGGATCAGGATGAAGAGGGCAAGGTCACGCTCTACTTTCACAGCGCCCTCGAAGGGCACAAAACCGACCTTCTTAAAGAGGGCGGCAAAGCATCATTTGAGATGGATACCAGGCACGAGCTCGAGTACGATGAGAGCAAAGGATACTGCACCTACTACTTTGAGAGCGTCATGGGAAAGGGCACCATTCACATCCTGGGAGAGGATGAGAAATTCGCAGCCCTGGAGAAACTCATGGACCACTACCATCCCGGAATGAATGCCTACTTCAACCCGGCAGCCATGCCGAGGACTTTGGTCTACTGCCTCAAAGTGGAAGAAATGACCGGCAAGCGCAAGCTGCCGAAACATATGTAAAGACACATGCCCCCGCGAGGGGGCTTTTTTCGTATGTTCAAGTCCCGAAAACAGCCCTAAGCTTATGCGATAATGACAGTGTCAGAAAGATCAAGAATGTAATACGTAAAGGAGGTACCAAAATGTCGAACGCTATAAGATTTGCAATTAAATGGACGATGATCATAGGCGGATTTATATTCCTCTTACCGTTGCTTATACTCAGGGAACTTGTGAAGATGCCTGAATAGCAATGTGTTTGTAATCGTCGCTTTAGTATGATAGAATAATATTATCAGAAGGCGTAAGAATCAGGCAAACCGAAAGGAGGCCATGAGAAGATGATCACGATTTTTAACAGAGCGGAGCTCTTCGTAGATGTGAATCAGGAGGCGGCGGCCAAGGTGTGGTCGACGCTTGATGCAAACGGCATCGAGTATGAGATGAATACCAAGCAGAACGTCTCGGCTTTCAGAAAGAACATCCACTACGCACAGGGCATGACTTCGACCATGTCCAGCGCACCGGGCTCATACTACGGAGACAACGTCAAATACGTCTATAAGATCTACGTGAAAAAGAGCGACCTTGAAAGAGCAAAGGAACTTTGTTCGCTTTAGGCGCACGAGTCTGCGGATAACACAGGCAAGGGGAGACTCTGGTGAGCCGCATCTCAGGAAACGCCTGGCACAAAGGGGAGGATAAAACATGAAAGATATCACTAAAATAGTTATCAAGGGAAGATCGGGATACGTACCCATGGAATATTACTTCGATGAGAAGATCACCATAACGCCCGGATACATCGCATATGAGAGCAAACCGTATCCGGAGAGCGATGATATACCCAGGAAATGGAAGTACACCAGCGACACTCCGGAGTTCAAAGAACAGTTCGACGCTATAGCCTTTGAGATAGAAGAGGTGCTGGCGTGCAGGCCGGAGGTTCAGATCACTGACATGAATGAGGCGGAATTCCAGATAACCTACAGCGATAAAACAAAGAAAAAAGAAAAGACGCTTCTCTTCGGAGACTGGTACTACGATCTCTTCGATGACATAAAAGCCATGGTGCCCTTCACTGAATATGTACCCATGACGCTCATCACGGACGAGGACTTTGAAGAGGAAGAATAGAAACACCTGAAACACGTTCACCCAAGGCAGACATACCGATATGTCTGTCTTTTTATATTTTTGAGTCCTGAAAACCACCCTTTAAGTATGTAATAATGGTAGTGTCAGACAGAGTAGCATTGGGGGATAACCACAGGGGTTGTAAAAGGAGGGCATGACCATGACAGATGTCTATATCGGAGAATTGACAGAATATACAATGCAGCATTGGAAGGATATGGGTGATCCTTTTGAGGTACTGGAAAAAGATAATAAGGACGGGATCGGTTTGAACTGGATCGAATTCATGGCATGGGCCAACACCCATCTTAAAAACAAGGTCCAGATCGACTGGGGATCATTCGCATGGAGATGTGATCAGGATGATATGATGAGGTTTTGTGAAGATCACAGAATGGTACCGAGCGATTTCATTTTAAATATGGCTCCCGGCAAATCATATGGAGCAGTTTTGATCGAAATGTATTGATAGTGATGGCTAAAAGGAGGCGCAAAATATGTTCAGAGCAATAGGATCCATTCTGAAATGGTTATTGTCTGTGGCCATAGTCGTATTTTTATGGATAATATATGTTCTCTGGGAGTTGGTTAAGAGGAGTGATTAGCACAACTTTTGGTTATAATATGGTAACAGGCATACATGTTGTAAATTATATACATAAATGGTATAATATTTTTAATAATTAACGTAGTAAAACAAGCACTTTTATCACCGATTTCAGACATATAAAGGTGGCTTACGTAGGTAAAAGCCGGTGGAGCGATCTGCCGGCTTTGTTTTACGTATGGGAAGTATTTTATTATAGTTTGATTGATAATTACAGGGCTTAAAACAAAATCGGTCGTATATTAATTGTTTAAAATATACGGTTTGCATTATCAAGAAAAAAGTAAAAATGGAAGAAACTAATTTACAACAAGTACTTTATCGATGTGAAGAATCTGCAAGGATTGGCTTTCAGATTGCATCTTCGCAGGAAAAACAATTACAGAATACTTTACTTGAAGCACAAGATAAGGTTCAAAGAACGATATTTGATTTAGTCAATTCTCCTTATTATGATCCACAAATTACAGAACATCTGGAAGAACAACTTGGAATTATAAGAAATGAATTTGACCGTTTATCTATTACATTTAAAGAAGACCTTCTTAATCTAAAGGATAATTTATCCAAGTTTTCTATTACAATATTTGGAAGAACAATGGCAGGAAAATCCACGCTGATGGAGATTTTAAGGGAAGGAGATGGATCTTCTATAGGTAAAGGCTCACAACGCACGACAAGAGAAGTAAGACACTATGTTTGGAATGGTCTTGATATAACAGACGTTCCCGGAATAGGGGCTTTTGAGGGTGAGGATGACGAACAGATCGCTTTTGAGGCAGCTAAAACAGCTGATTTGATCATCTTCTTAATTACAGATGATGAACCGAAATACATAGAAGCAGAGTACTTTAGCCAGATAGTAGGTTTAGGTAAGCCTGTTATATGTCTTGTAAATGTTAAGACAGCCATTTCGGATGATAAGAGCATCAAGTTAGTTTTAAGAGACATAAATAAATGCTTTAATAAAGAAAAATTGAGTGCTATACGTAAACAGTTTCTTCTTTTTTCTGATCAGTTTGGGCAGACATGGAACCATATACCTTTTGTCTATGTTCACTTAAAGGCAGCTTATATGGCAATTACAACTGAAGATACAGAAAAAAAGGATATGTTTTATCAGGCTAGTAGGATTGAGGATCTTAAAGACCGGATAAGTGAACTTGTAAAAGCAAAAGGCGAATTCTATAGAATTAAAACGTTTATAGATATAATATCTAATCCAACGCTTGAGTCAATGGAAATTCTCCTTGAACATAGCAGGATAAACAGTTTAAAAGGAAGAACACTAGTCTCAAAGAGAAAACAATTAGTAGATTGGAAGAATTCTTTTTATCGTGATGGTATAGCGCGAATTAACTCTTTAATAAAGAATATAAGAAGTGACTTGAATAGTGAGATTGCTATTTTTGCAGAGGAGAATTTTGATAATAAGAATGCAAATAAAGAATGGCAAAACTTAATGAGATCGCATAAAGTCGAAGAAAAATGCAAAGATTTAGTAGTAGAGTTAAAAGAATCTTGTGATGAAAAACTTAATGATGTTTCTCGTGAAGTCACAAGTGAATTAAATTATATCGCATCTTTAGAAATGGATAATTCTTTACGTATGCGAAGGATAATCGATGGAAAGAAAATATGGAATTGGTCTTCGATAGTTATAAGCGGTGGTTTGTCTATCGCTGCGAGCATTGCTGTTTTAGTTGAAAGTACTTTAGCAGGACCATTAGGAATAGCGGCTTTTTCAGTTATGACCATAGGATCGTTAGGATCATTTT
>CACZGZ010000085.1 GCA_902780845.1 uncultured Eubacteriales bacterium | reverse complement strand
GTCGATATTCTCCTCTATCGCTATGATAGCGTCAACAACGCTTCCGTCACATGCTTCAAGAGCGTCCTTGGCTTCTCTGTAAGATACGCCCGTTCTGTCCTTTACTAATTCGATCTTTTCGAGAGTAATTTCCATTTTCAAATCCTCCTCTTATGCATTAAATATTTACAAATTCGCTTTTCAGATCTGATATATCCAGATGATAGGCCATGTAGCCTTTTAGTATTTCCATAAGTCTGTCTGATACACGGTCCTCCAGAGCGAGCTTTTCAAACCTTGAAAAAGATTCCTTCCTGAAATAGTTCAGGATATTAATTATATCAAAATCTATCTGATAAATCAATGATTTATCCCCATTATGTTCGGCTGCGCATTCCCTGCAGATTATGCCTCCGTCTTCGATGCTGAATCGGGTAGCCCTGCTGTTTCCCCTTGGCCTTCCGCAGCAGGCGCAGGAATCCAGTTCAGGCATCGTTCCTGTGGCGTCCAGAGCCTTTACCATATAGGCCAGTATCAGGGTGTCGGTTTTTTTGTTCCTCTTCTCTATGGCCTCCATGAAGCCCGTCAGGTCTGCGAAGAGTTTCGGCTGCGGATCTTCCTCCATGAGTATCTTGTCCGTAAGTTCCAGCACATATGAGGCAGCCATGTATTTGTCCAGGTCGTCGCCTATATCAAAGTAACTCTTGATCACTCTTCCGCTGTTCAGGTTGTATACTTCCCTGCCCTTGAAAAGTTCATACTCGCCGTAGGTGAAGGGCCTTGTCGCCAGAGCGGATTTGTTTTTACCGGACCCGGTGAGGTTTGTCCCCACGGATATCTTCCCGAATTTTCTGGAAAAGATGACCAGCATCGTCCGCCCGCTGACCGTTTTGATTTGTTTTAATACGATTCCCTCTGTATCAGTGACCATATCCGATCAGTTATTCTCCTTATATCCGAAGTTCGAAAGCGCAAAATCAGAGTCTCTCCAGTTCTCCTTGACCTTTACCCAGAGTTCCAGCATGACCTTCATACCGAGAAGTCCCTGGATCTCTTCCCTTGCAGACTTGCCGATGCCTTTGAGCTTTTTCCCTTCCTTGCCTATGATTATAGCCTTGTGTGACTTCCTCTCGCAGTAGATAACTGCGCCTATTCTGGCAAGATCGTTTCCGTTTCTGTCCGTCTCGACCTTGAAGCTTTCTATCTCCACAGCCGCCCCGTGAGGCACCTCATCCTTAAGATAGAGCAAAAGCTTCTCCCTGATGATCTCGCTTACGATGAATCTCTCGGGATGATCCGTTACCATTCCTTCAGGGAAACCCTTTCCTTTGAGAGCGCTGAGACCCATTATGTCTTCGAACATGCCCGTCTCTTCGTATTCCTCATATATCTCGCGGAATTCCTCAGGCGACATCGTATCTGTCTTATTGATGATGAGGATCTTGGGAGTGTTCACCTTTGAAAGCTTATCCAGAATGAACCTGTCGCCTCCGACGTTTCCCAGTCTCTCATCCACCAGAAACAGCACCACGTCCACTTCCTTGAAGGTCCCCATGGCCGATTCCGTCATGAAGGATCCCAGTTTTGAGTGAGGCTTGTGAATTCCCGGAGTATCGATGAATACCATCTGTACCCCTTCCTTGGGTCTTGCGGGTTCGGATGACTTACCGAAGAAGGCGTTGATCACGTCGTCAGTTGCAGTCTTCTCTTCCCTCTCGTCTACTCTGGTGTAGATACCCCTGATGTTGTTCCTGGTAGTCTGAGGCTTATCTGTGGTTATAGCTATCTTTTCGCCGAGAATGGCGTTCAGAAGTGTGGATTTGCCCACGTTAGGTCTTCCGATTATACCTATGAATCCTGATTTCAAATCTTTCTCCTCTTACTCCCCGATCTCCTCAGGGTATTTTTTGTAGTAAACGTCGTAGGCGTTGACTATCTTTCTTACCAGTTCGTGACGCACTACGTCAGTGTCCTTGAGATAGCAGAAGCCTATATCCTTTACCGGTTTCAGCACTCTTTCCGCCTCGATCAGTCCTGACTTCTTTCCTCTCGGAAGGTCTATCTGCGTTACGTCTCCGGTAACTACCACATGGGAACCGAAGCCCATTCTCGTAAGGAACATCTTCATCTGCTCCCTGGTGGCATTCTGGGCCTCGTCCAGTATGATGAAGGCGTTATCCAGGGTACGGCCTCTCATGTATGCGAGGGGAACTACTTCGATGACTTCCTTTTCCTTAAGTCTTAAGGCTGCGTCTCTTCCGAGCACGTCGTAAAGCGCGTCATAAAGAGGCCTGAGATAAGGATCCACCTTATCCTGAAGGTCTCCCGGAAGGAAACCCAGGCGCTCTCCCGCTTCCACCGCAGGTCTCGCGAGGATTATCTTGTTCACCTGCTTGGCCTTGAGGGCATTTACCGCCATGGCTACCGCGATATATGTCTTGCCTGTGCCCGCAGGGCCTATTCCGAATACTACTTCCTTCTCTCTTATTGCCTGGACGTAGTTCTTCTGTCCTATTGTCTTTGGCTTGAGAGGTTTACCTGAGTGGGTGAAGCAGATAACGTCTTTTCCTACGCTGTTCTCCTGATATGAGACTCCTTCCCTGGAGAGGTTCACTATGTATGCAGCCCTCTGCCTGTCTATGGTCTCACCGGACTTGAGGATGTTCATGTACTCCGTAACTATCCTCTCAGCCAGATCGATGGACTCTTCTCTGTCCGCTTCTTTAAGTTCAGTCATGTCCATTCCCGTAAGATCCTTATCGGGAAGATCCGACTCAAAGATAAGGACGAGTTCATCCCCTCTCTGCACCACGTCCACTCCGGTGGCTTCCTTTATCAGTTTGATATTTATATCCAGGTTTCCAAAAAGTTCCTTTATGTCTATGCCTTCTGTGATCTTGATCCTTTTTTCCAAATCCCGGTTCTCCTTTTTTAGGGTCTTATCTGCTCCAGATCCTCGCTGAGTCTGAAACCTTCAGGAAGTATCTGGGCCATAGTGTAGCTTCTGATGTGATCTTCATCATCAGCCGTCATGATTATGAAATCGTCATCGCAGAACTCTTTCATGAACTGTCTGCAGATACCGCAGGGCCATGCTTCTCCGCCTGACGAGGTTATCATTATCTTTGCGAAGTCCTTATGTCCTTCTGAAATGGCTTTGCACATCGCCGTTCTTTCCGCACAGATGGTTCCTCCGAGGGAAGAATTTTCAACGTTGCATCCGGTGTAGATCGTACCGTCCTTGCATTCAAGGGCAGCTCCGACGCAGAACTTGCTGAAGGGTGCGTAGCTCATCTTCGTCATGTCTTTTGCTATTCTGTATAATTCTCTGTCTGTCATATATCCTCCTTCATTACTGCATCCTGGGGATGCCGAGCCAGTCCATGATCTCTTCTTCACGGGCTCTCATGACTGATTTATCCTCTTCCTCTTCATGGTCATAACCCAGAAGATGAAGCACTGAATGTGTGAAGAGATAGATCAGTTCCCTCTCAAGGCTGTGTCCGTACTCTTCAGCCTGAGTCTTGGCTTTTTCCAGGCAGATGACCACGTCACCTATCATCAGTTCATCCGGTGTTTCATCGGGATTACCGGCATAGTAAGACAGTTCATCAGCCTCGTACTGAGGAAAGCTCAGGACGTCTGTCACCCTGTCTACTCCTCTGTAATCCCTGTTGAGTTCATGTATTTCTTCTGGTTCGACAAAGGTCACCGAAAGCTGACAGTTCGATGCGGGCAGTCCTTCAAGCTCGACCGCCCTCTCTGCTGCCTTCTCCATGGTCTTCCTGAGTTCTCCGATGTTGGCTTCATTTTCTTCAATAAAAATCGTCATGAGTACCTCGTCTGTTCTGTTACTTACCGCTTCTGTCTACGGCGTCTTTGTATATCCTGTACATGTCCTCTACGTAGAGGGTGAGTGCGGATCCTACGTGGCCGCCCGTAGCTTCAGCGCACTTATCCGCCAGAAGGTGAAGTTCCTCTTCAGTGGGAACTACTCCCAGTCCCTTGATATCCGTAGGCATTCCGATGGATCTGAAGAAGTCCTCCAGCCTTTCGATACCCTCAAGGATGACCTTCATCTCATCTTTATCCGGCTCCACGACCATTACGATTACAGCGAACTTGTAGAATCTTTCAGGAAGATCGTCGCATACCATTCTTGCCCAGGTTCCCCAGATAGCAGCAAGGCCTGCACCGTGAGCCACGTCGTAGAGTCCGCCAAGTTCATGCTCCATCTTGTGACATGCCCAGTCTCCTCCGTCTGTTCCGCAGCCTGTGAGTCCGTTATGTGAAAGTGCCTCACACCACATGAGTTCTGCCCTTGCATTGTAGTCAGAAGGATCTTCGAGAGCCTTCTTGGCGTTTCTCATTACCGTCTTAAGAAGTCCTTCTGCAATGGCGTCTGTGATCTCCATGCTGCCCAGCCTGTTGAAATATCTCTCCATCGTGTGCATCATGATATCCGTCGCCCCGCAGGCTGTCTGATAAGGATTTACCGTCATGGTGAGTTCAGGATCCATTATAGCGAACTTAGGCCTGCAAAGATCGCTGTTCACGCCCCTCTTCTTCCAGCCGTCTTCGTTTGTGATAACGGAAGAATCCGACATCACGGAACCGGTGGCGCTCATGGTGAGCACGTGTCCCAGCGGCATGGAAGCCTGAGGCTTTCTCGTGTGCTCATAGAAGTCCCATACGTCTCCCTCGTTTGCTACGCCGTAGCCGATAGCTTTAAGTGAATCAAGTACCGATCCGCCTCCGATACCGAAAAGGAAATCAGCGCCGAACTCCTTTGCGAGCGCTATGCCTTCTCTTACCTTTGAAAGTCTGGGATTGGGAACTACTCCTCCGAGTTCCGTGTGTTCGATCCCGTTATCGTCGAGAGTCTTCAGGATCTTGCCTAAAAGACCGTTTTCCACTATTCTCTCGGAGCCGTAGTGCACGAGCACCTTAGTTGCTCCGTATTTCTTTAACATTTCTCCTGCTTTGAGTTCAGTTCCTTTTCCGAATACGACCTCTGTGGGCGTATAATAATTGAATCCTTTCATTTTTTCCTCCATATTTTGACCGCTTCAGTTCTGCACTGAAGCCAGTCTGATCCGTTTATATTCTAAACCATACGGAGTCAAATTACAAGGAAATGCTGACGCCTTACAGAAGGAAGTTTTTTGTTATGATATCAATATCCTTCGGGATCAGAGGATGCTGCCTGGTATCGAACAATAATATCAGATTCTTTCCCTGTATTATTCCGTTTCTTTGATAAGCCTGCATCTTTTTCACATTATCTTCAGCATACTCTGCCTCTGTCATTTTACCCATTATTTCAAGATAATAAACAACCCTTGTCCTTACATTCAGAAGAGTGAAATCCGGGTAGACTATGCCATGTCCTTTCAGTCTGAGCGGGCACTCAAATTTGTATGGAACATGCCATTCATCAAATCTGTCTGCAGCAATAATTTCATTTTTTGATCTTACCCTAAGCCCCTTCTCAGAGTAATATTCAGGCGCACCTTCATCAAAGCCGAGCCCCTCAAAAGGTTCATCAAGCCATTTTTTTGCAAACTCTTCATCCGGTATAAAAAACGGTGTGATCAGTTCGCGCCTTGGCAGGCTCAGTTTTTCATAAATATCTTCGCACGTTCCACGTTCATACTTGTTTATCAGTATATTCAATGTCTTAAGTTCATCTTTTGCGCATCTTACTACGCGTTCGTCGTAATCTCTCTGCGCGATCGGCGACGCAATTTCCCGGTACCCCTTTTTCAGATACTTGCCTCTTGCGCCTTTGGTATTCTTTTCCGAATAGTAATAGTAACTTTTCCCTCTTCCTGAAGATATCCTTATTTTACCTTCGGGAGCATTTGATAAACCACATTCTTTGATGGAAATCAGTTCCTCCAGATCCCTGGCTCTGGATCGCATATTGTTGATAGATAATCTCATAATGACCTCCTTTTGTTTTGCTATGCTATGTGAGTCCATCTTATGATCATCCCTCAGAAAACTCAATATGCCGTAATCGTATACAAAATTTTTCAGGACGCTGACTCGTATTGTATTTCAAGGGTTCCGCTTATCAGGCATTGTAAATTTGGAGCAAAAAATATTTTTTTGGCATCAGACTTATCATAGATTTTTGGTGTTTCAGTCTTTTCAAAGATTTTTCACTTTTGACCGTCCTTTTGACGGAAGTTTTTCAGCCTAAATACATAATTAGCTATTAGGGCTGACCATATTTTGCCATAATGTCAGTCTGAACTTATAATTATTTGTTCGGGCTAACCATACGCACCCGATATATCAGTCCGTGCAAAGAATCCTTCCTCCGGGCTGAATAAACGCTCCGACATCATCAGTCAAAATAAAGAATCTTCTATCCGTACTTAATAAACGCTCCAACATCATCAGCCCAAACAAAGAATCCTTCATCCGAACTGAATAAACGCTCATGCTGCTTCAGTCCGCGCAAAGAATCCTCCATCCGGACTGACCCATCGTACCCAAAACATCATTCAAAAAATAAAAAAGCGCCACGGACTGAATATCCATGGCGCGAAAACTCATATTAAATTGTTACCCGTGTATCTCTTCGAGAGCGTTCATGCAAAGATCGATCGCTGCGGGGATGCACTCCTCGTCCAGGTCGAACTCATCGTTATGGACCGCCTGGGTGGTATCGGTACCGATACCGAGATAGGTGGTGATGCCGCCGTGAGCCTTGACGGCGTTCATCATGGCCGCCGCGTCGTCGGATCCCCCGATGCTTCCCTCATAGTACACCTTTTCGAACCAGGGTACCTTGTGGGCAGCACGCTCGATGATCGCCATCATGGCGTCGTCGGACTTGGATGCGGGATAAAGTCCCCACTTGTAAACGTCATAGGTGCAGCCGTGCATTTTGGCGGCTCCGTCCAGGACCTCGAACACTCTGCGCTCAACGTATTCTGAGATCTCGGGAGTCTCACCCCTGCACTCAAGGCTTATAAAGCATTCATCAGGAATGGAGTTGACCACTGTACCTCCCCTGATTATACCAACGTTCACTCTGGTAAGGCCGAGCTCGTGGTTCGCTATGGTCCTCAGGTTCAGAACGGCAGAGCATGCTGCGAGCATGGCGTCCCTTCCCTCCTGGGCAGCACCGCAGGGATGCGCGCCGTATCCGTGGAAGGTCACGTCTATCTGCCTGTCTGAAAGGAAGTCCTTGCAGCCGCAGCACATGGTGTGCGAGCTGAGGGGCTTGCCCTCAGCCGACAGGGCAACGTGCATGCAGATGAAGTGATCCACGTCGTCGAGATGCCCCTTGGCCACAACGGATTCCGCTCCGTGATATACCTCTTCAGAAGGCTGGAAGATAAGCTTGATCTTGCCCTTGAACTCGTCTTTTTTTGCTAGAAGCGCCTCAGCTATACCGAGGCCCATGGCTGTATGAGCGTCGTGCCCGCAGGCATGTACGCAGCCTTCGTTACAGGAAATATATCCTTCGTCATAGGGTCTGAAGCCTACCTTGTGGGGTTCCTTGCCGGGAAGGCAGTCTATGTCGAAGCTGAATGCTGGGACCGGTCCCGGGATCCCTGTGTCAAAGACGGCGATTACTCCCGGGAAGCCCTGA
>CACZGZ010000084.1:6432-10711 GCA_902780845.1 uncultured Eubacteriales bacterium | reverse complement strand
TATTCCCACTCAATGGTGGCTACCGGCTTGTCGGAGAGATCCCAGAGAACTCTGTTTACGCCGGGAACGGTTGCGATGATCCTGTCACGCATTGTCTTAAGCATTTCCCAGGGAAGTTCTACTGCTTCAGCGGTAACGGCATCAACTGTGTTGATGGCGCGGATAACTACTGCCCAGCCCATGTAGCGCTTGCCGTCCTTGATTCCGGTTGACTGGAAATCAGGAATAGCGCAGAAGTACTGCCAGGGTGCGGGATCCATCTTGCCGATCTCTTCTCTAACGATGGCGTCTGCTTCTCTGAGAGCTTCAAGTCTGTCGCGAGTGATAGCGCCGACGCATCTTACTCCAAGTCCGGGACCCGGGAAGGGCTGACGGTATACCATGTTGTCGGGAAGGCCGAGCTGCTTTCCTACAACTCTTACTTCGTCCTTGTAAAGGAACTTGACGGGCTCTACCAGCTGGAAGTTCAGGTCTTCCGGAAGTCCGCCTACGTTGTGATGAGCCTTGACTCCGTCGGACTCAAGGATGTCGGGATAGATGGTTCCCTGTCCGAGGAAGTCTACTCCCTCAAGTTTCTTCGCTTCTTCTGCGAATACGTCGATGAACTCTGCTCCGATGATCTTTCTCTTCTTCTCGGGCTCGTCAACTCCTGCGAGCTTGTCGAGGAATCTGTCAACAGCGTCTACGTAAATGAGCTCTGCGTCGAATTCCTTTCCGAATACTTCGCAAACCTGCTCGGGTTCCCCTTTACGAAGGAGACCGTGGTTAACGTGAACGCAGATCAGGTTCTTGCCGATGGCCTTGGAGATAAGGGCTGCGCAGACTGAGGAGTCTACTCCGCCGGAAAGTGCGAGTAAAACTTTTCCGTCGCCTACCTGTGCCTTTACAGCTGCGATCTGCTCATCGATGAAAGCCTGAGCAAGTTCAGGTGTTGTGATGCGGACCATTGATTCCGGTCTGGTGTTTTCTTTTGAGATTGCCATAAATTCTACCTCTTTCTTTCTAAATATCTTTAGGCCTTTTCCGAGATCTCGGGATCCGCCGTGTTAAACAATTCTGTCGCAAAATATCTTTTGCGGACGTATCGCCTAATAGCGATGCCTTCCTAAATTCCCTACTTTATCGCGTTATCAGCAGCGTTTCTCAGGATAACGTCGTGAGCTCCGCCTTCCACGATGGAAGTTGCGGATACCAGGGTGAGTTTCGCCTTGTCCTGGAGTTCCTTGATGGAAAGAGCTCCGCAGTTGCACATGGTGGATTTCACCTTGGTGAGGGAGATGGCTACGTTGTCGTGGAGCGGTCCTGCGTAAGGTACGTAGGAGTCGACGCCCTCTTCAAATTTCATTCTCGGATCGCCGCCCAGGTCGTATCTCTGCCAGTTGCGGGCACGGTTGGAACCTTCGCCCCAGTACTCCTTGACGTAGTTTCCGTTTATGTTCAGTCTGTTTGTGGGAGACTCGTCGAATCTCGCAAAATATCTTCCCAGCATCAGGAAGTCAGCTCCCATGGCGAGTGCCAGAGTCATGTGATAGTCGTATACGATACCGCCGTCTGAACAGATGGGTACGTAAACTCCTGTCTCCTTGAAGTATCTGTCTCTCTCCTGAGCTACGTCCATAACTGCAGAAGCCTGGCCGCGGCCGATACCCTTCTGCTCACGGGTGATGCAGATGGAGCCTCCGCCGATACCGATCTTGACGAAGTCAGCTCCTGCGTCTGCGAGGTATCTGAAACCTTCGCCGTCAACTACGTTTCCTGCACCAATCTTGACGGTGTCGCCGTAGCGTTCTCTTACCCATTTGATGGTGTCACTCTGCCATTCGGAATATCCTTCGGAAGAGTCTATGCAAAGCACGTCTGCGCCTGCTTCTACCAGTGCGGGGATCCTTTCCTCGTAGTCTCTGGTGTTAACGCCGGCGCCAACGATGAATCTTTTATTTGAATCAAGGAGTTCGTTGGGGTTGGACTTGTGGGAATCATAATCCTTTCTGAATACGAAACCTGTCAGTCTCTGGTTCTTATCGACGATGGGAAGGGCGTTCAGCTTGTGATCCCAGAGGATGTCGTTTGCCTCTGAAAGTGATATGCCCTCTTCACCTGTGATGAGCTTCTCAAAAGGTGTCATGAATTCTGAGATCTTAAGATCAGGACTCATACGGGAAACTCTGTAGTCTCTGGAAGTTACCAGACCTACCATCTTGCCTTCCGGGGTACCGTCCTCGGTAATGGCGATGGTTGAATGTCCCTTGATGGCCTTGAGATCAAGCACGTCCTGAAGGGTCTGGTCAGGTCTCAGGTTGGAATCGGAAGCTACGAAGCCAGCCTTGTAGGCCTTTACTTTTCTTACCATTGCAGCCTGGGATGCCACTGACTGGGATCCGAAGATGAAAGAGATGCCGCCCTCCTTGGCAAGGGCTACCGCCATGCGGTCATCGGATACAGCCTGCATTACAGCGGACACCAGAGGGATGTTCATGCTGAGTGCGGGCTCTTCTCCTTTTTTGAACTTGACTACAGGCGTCTTGAGTGAAACGTTCTCGACCCTGCACTCCTTACCGGAATATCCGGGGACCAGCAGGTATTCGTTAAAGGTTCTTGACGGTTCGTCGAAATAAAATGCCATTCGAAATCTCCTTGTATTTACTCACTTTGAAAAAATATATTTGACCTATTTTATAACAAAATCGTTCCCATTTCAAGGGAAAACCTATGACATGAGAACGAAATCTTTTCATCGATCGGGATCTCAATAATGTTCCTTTACGAGGCCTTCCTTGAATGCCTGGATGAGGTCCAGCATATCCTGCACCTGCTCTGCCAGATTCTTTCCGGAGTCAGTGTCTATGATGGATTTTCTTTCGGGAAGTGTGTAAACGATGGTCATTGAAGGCGCGGTGAATTCCTGAGTTCCATCGGGATTGAGGGGCTTGTAGGGCTTGTGCTCCGCAAGCATCATTCCTCTGGAGTTGTAGATCAGGGTGTATCCCGCGATACCGGTGGTCTTCTGGTATGCCTTGGATATTCCGCCGTCGATGACGTAGATCAGACCGCCGCCCTTGATGGGGGACTCGCCGTTCTTGATCTTGACGGGAACGTGTCCGTTAAGTATCCTTGCGGTCTGTGGATCCAGATTGAATTCTTTTAATATTTTTTCAGCAAGCCATCTTTCGTTGATGTACTTGTAGTAAGGTCTTGTGGGTTCTTTGTGGGTGGCCTTGTCCTCGATGAAAAGTCGCTCGAAGGTGGTCATCTTTTCCTTGCCGAAAAGCGGTGAATCGCCGCCCAGCCACAGGAACCACATGAGGTCGCCGGATCTTCCGGTCTCCTCCGATTTATCAGGCGCAAAATATGCCTTTCTGACCTGGTCGTCCAGGTAGTCCATGAGTTTTTTGCCGCTCAATCTGACGTTGTTCACCTCTACATCTATGAACTCACCGTCTTCGTCGATAGGCATGCAGCCGTGGAAGAGAAGGTTTCCGTTGCATACTGAGTAGAGCGCTCCGTGGCTGTAGAGGAACCTGATGTGTGCCTGGAGCTTCTCGGAGTTCACGATGGAAGCTTCCAGTGCGTTCATCACGTCTTCCTCTTCAGGAGTGAAGGCATAGGGATCCTTCGGGTCGATCGTGGGAAGGTTCATGTCCTTCATGGGCCACTCTTTTCCCTCTACGTTAACGGTTCCTTTCTCAAAGTCGATCTTGTCGAGAAGCAGTCTCTTCTCGAGGTGATACTCGGGATGCATCTTGATGACTTTGCCCTCAGCCTTGAACTGCATGATGGCAATGGCCTTGTGCATCTTGGCAGCCAACTCGTCGTCGATGGCGTCGTAGATGTTCTTGTCGATTATGTGGGGCCAGAATCCTTTGCAGGGATCGTCTCCGTAGACGTGCTCCGCAAAAGATGCAAGAGGCCTCAGGTTGATGCCGTAACCTACTTCGAGCATATCGAAGTTGTTATAGCTGATGTTCATTCTTAAGAGGTTGGTGATGCAGGCCCAGTTTCCTGTTGCTGCGCCCATCCATACCACGTCGTGGTTGCCCCACTGGAAGTCAACGTCATGGAAATCCATGAGGAAGTCCATGATCCTGTCGGGATGGGATCCTCTGTCGAAGATATCGCCTATGATGTGGAGCTGGTCTATGGCCAGTCTCCAGATGGTCTCGGCCAGTTCGATGATGAATTCCTCACCTGAACCGATCTCGATGATGGAGTTTATGATCTCCGAATAGTAGTGCATGCGGTTCTCTTCATCGTCCGCATGGAGGAGCTCGTCGTCCGCCAC
>CACZGZ010000084.1:0-6418 GCA_902780845.1 uncultured Eubacteriales bacterium | reverse complement strand
TGGCATATCCCATGTATTTGGGAAGTCTTCTTCTTACTCTGGAACGGCTGTACTTGGAAGACACGATCTTCATGATCTCCACCAGCCTGTAGATCGATGTGGCGCACCAGCCGTCGAAGTCCTCGAGGACAGCCTTCTTTCTGGCTATCTCGTGGGGCGCATCGTAGATGAGTGCCGCCAGGTCTTCTCTTTCCTTTTCGCTTAAAAGCTTGTCGAATCTCTCATCGATCCTTCTCTTGATGGTGCCGGATCCGGACTTCAGCATGTGGATGAAGGCCTCGTCCTCTCCGTGAAGGTCCGAAAGGAAATATTCTGTTCCCTTGGGAAGAGCGAGGATCGCTCTCAGGTTTACTAATTCTGCTTTAGCTGCTTTCTGGTTAGGAAAATCCTTTGCCAGTCTGGTCAAATATTTAAGATCTGCCACTTTGTTTTCTCCCTTTACTCCTCAGTTTTAGATTATCGTGACCGCACGGATCGCCTGCGCTCTCCACCGGTCATAATCTTAATTAAATAACTCAGTCTTCGCGCACTATCTCTGCTCCGAGCGCTGCGAACTTCTCGATGAAGTTCTCATATCCGCGCTCGATATGATAGATCTCCGTGATCTCCGTAGTTCCCTCTGCAACGAGTCCTGCAAGCACCATTGCGGCTCCCGCTCTTAAGTCGGTAGCCATTACCTGGCTTCCTCTCAGGCGGGCGTTGCCCTTAACGATCGCTTTGTTTCCTGCGGTCTCGATGGACGCTCCCATCTTGTTCAGCTGAGATACGTGCATGAAGCGGTTCTCGAATACGGTCTCGATAACCGTGCTCTTTCCGTTACAGATCGTAAGGAAGGCCATGAACGGGCTCTGCATGTCCGTGGGGAATCCCGGATAAGGAAGGGTCTTGATATCTGTAGATGAAAGAGGTCCCAGGTCAGCCCTTACGATGATGTCATCGTCTCCTGCTTCGATGCGGACTCCGCACTCTCTTAACTTGGCGATAACGGGTTTAACGTGATCGGGCACGGCGTTCATGATGTGTACAGAGCCCTTGGTGATGGCTGCTGCCAGCATGAAGGTGCCGGTCTCTATCCTGTCGGGGATAACGGTATGTCTCACGGAATGGAGAGCCTTGACTCCCTCGACCCTGATGGTATCCGTACCCGCTCCTCTGATCTTGGCTCCCATCTTGTTAAGGAAGTTAGCCAGGTCTACTATTTCGGGTTCTTCTGCGGCGTTTTCAATATATGTAGTTCCCTCAGCAAGCACTGCCGCCATGATGATGTTCTCTGTGGCTCCCACGGAAGGGAAGTCGAGATACATGCGGTCTCCGATGAGTCCCTGAGGTCCTGCCACTGCCTCAACGTAGGCATACGGTCCTTCTTCATGAATGGTGACCTCTGCTCCCAGAGCTTTGAATCCCTTTAAGTGAAGGTCGATTGGTCTGGCGCCTATGGCACAGCCTCCGGGAAGGGGGATCCTCGCGATACCCTTTCTTCCGAGCATGGGTCCCATCACCAGGAAGGACGCTCTCATCTTGTTGACGAGATCATAGGGTGCCTCCGTGGTATGCAGATCTTCAGTCAGTATGTGGAATTCACCGGGCTCCGTCTCTTCTATCTTGGAACCGAGAGCCTCCAGTATCTCCTTCATGACCTGCACGTCTCTCAAATGAGGGACCGACCTTATCACGCACTCCTCTTCATTCAAGAGCGTGGCTGCCATCAGAGGCAGTACTGCGTTTTTTGCGCCTGAGATCGTGACCTCTCCCTTTAAAGGTCCTGATTGTTTTACGATATATTTTGCCATTTAAAAACTCCTGATTATTTTTCTTTTTTTGCTTTTTTTGCCTTCTTAGGCTCGGAAGCATCCGCTGCCACTCTGGCTTTTCTGGAACCGGCTGCCTTGGCCACGCCGATTATGCTGGTGGTGGCGCCGACTACGCTTGAAACGTTCCTTATGAGTCCTTTGTTGGACTTAAGGCCGGTCACTACTGCGGAAACAGAGTCGCTCATGCCGTTTACGGTCTTGTCTGCCTTGGTGGTAATGTCGCTTGCTGCCTCTGTGATCTGCTTAACGTCAGCGAGTACCGGATCGAGTTTCTTGAGCGTGTCGAGAACCTTGGCCAGAACCAGGCAAAGGTATACCAGTGCTGCTATGCCGGCTATCACGAGTAAGGGCAAAAGTATAGTCTGCCATGTTAAAGTAAATGTCATAAATACGCCTCCTTTAATTCTTCTGTGAAACTGCCGTCCGGGTTGTGCACGGGGATCGGCGGCATTACCTGAAGGTCAACGCCTCCATGTTTTATCATATGTACCATTACTATGTTAGCTGCTACGCCCCACTTCGGTATTATGGGCCTCGCAGTTTTAGGCTCGAGTTTGTGGACTCTTCCGTAATAGAAGATGTCCACCAGGCGTGACGGCCTGTGTATCATGAACATTTCGCCGTGGTCTTTTAAGAGGTCAGACGCCACCCTGATGAAGGCTTCCATGTCGGCCGTGGTCTCGTGTCTCGCGATCATCTTGGCCGGGTTCTCCGACTTGAGTCCTCCGCTCAAGGGCATATATGGCGGATTGCAGGTCACTATATCGAAGCTCCCCCTCAGTTCAGGCCTGAGTCTCAGAAGATCGTGTATGTCGCAGTTTATGAATTCCAGCTTGTGTGTCAGCTCATTCAGCTCCGCCGATCTGACAGCCCTGTCCCAGGAAGCTTCCTGGATCTCAACGCCCTTTATGGTCTCCGCAGTCGTCTTATGGGAGAGGATCAGGGGAATGATCCCGGATCCCGTTCCCAGGTCTATTATCCTGGTTTCTTTTCTGATGGTTTTGGCCCTTTTGGCCGCAAAATCAGAAAGCACCACAGCGTCGACTCCATAGCAAAACTCCTCCGGATCCTGTATTATCTTCACAGTCCCAAAGCCCGTAGCGTCGATTCGTTCGTTCTCTTTTATAGCCGGCATGTCGTTACCTTATCAGCATGTCAGTCCTGGATGAGTTTTTCCAGTTCCTTCAATTCTTCGGCGTTCACTCCCTGGAAGATATCTTCCTGTCTCTTCTTTCCGCGGCGCTCGAATCTTCTGATTTCTTCTTTCTTGTAAGTGTAGATATCTGAGCTGAGCTTGTCTTCTGTCTCTGCTCCCTGCTTGTTGTCTTCCACGAAGAGTCTTACCTTGACCTTGCCCTCGAGCACGGAGGTATCAACTACCTTCGCCATGCCGTCCGGTGTCTTCACCTTCTCGCCTACGTCGGGAAGGCCTCTTCTCATCTCGTTATAGATATCGTTCTCATATTTCAGGCAGCACATGAGCCTGCCGCAGATACCTGATATCTTGGTGGGGTTGAGGCTCAGGTTCTGTACCTTTGCCATCTTGATCGATACCGGCTCAAAGTCCGTAAGCCAGCTGTGGCAGCAGAGCGGTCTTCCGCAGGAGCCGATGCCTCCCAGCATCTTGGCTTCGTCTCTGACTCCTATCTGCCTCAGCTCTATCCTCATCCTGAAGACTGCGGCGAGGTCCTTAACGAGCTCTCTGAAGTCCACCCTTCCGTCAGCCGTGAAGTAGAAGATGACCTTGGAATTATCGAAGGTGTACTCCACGTCTATCAGCTTCATCTCCAGACCGCGGTTGTCGATCTTTTCCTGGCAGAGCTCCATGGCTCTGGCCTTTTTCTTTTCATTTTCCTCGTGCTTGATGATGTCCTGCTTTGTGGCCAGCCTTATGATGGGTTTCAGAGGAGCGACTATCTCGCTGTCATCCACCTCGGAATTGGCCATGGAAACTTCTCCGAATTCAGTGCCTCTGGCGGTCTCCACTATGACATTATCTCCAACGTTCAGTTCATAATTGCCAGGATCGAAGTAGTATACCTTTCCGGCAGTTTTGAATCTGACTCCTATAACTGTTACCATATTATTCGTTCTCCTGTATCTTGAGGATCAGCCTTCTCATGGCATAGCCCACCACGGCGTTGCCGTTCAGGGCCCTTCTGGTCTCCTCAGTTGTCTCTATGTCTCGTATGGCTTCATCTTTTCCCATCTCAGGTACCATTCTGAATACGCCGGTCATGATATCTCTCAGGCGGCTCTCCAGGATGTCCAGAAAAAGATATGCATCGTCTCTCGTCTTCACTACCTTCGACATCTGGTTCTTCACCTCGTGGAAGGTCTTCTTCTTAAGAAGAAGGTCAAGCAGCTTATCGGTCTCCCCGTCCGCCTCCTCCGGGATATCCGCGGAACTGTTGAAGCGGTAGATCACGCATCTCGACCTGATGGTCTCGAGGAGGTTCTCGGTATTCTCCGAAAGAAGCACTATGATGGTGCCTCTTGCAGGTTCCTCAAGGGTCTTCAGAAATCTGTTCTGAGCTTTCACCGTCATGGTATCCGCGTCATAGATGATGGCGGAGTTCCTGTCTCCCTGGGGCTTCATCTTGAGATCAGCCTGGAGCTTTTCCATGTCGGCGTCCTTGACGGATCTCACCGTCCTCCCCTGTCCTGCTTCGGCTCTCACCACGTAGTGGTCCGGGTCGGAATCAAGATCCTTTATTCCCTTGACGGCAGCGATAAAGCTCTTCGCAGCGGACTCCTTTCCCGAGATCCTGCTTCCTTCAAAGATATATGCGTGCGAGACGTTTCCCGTCTCTATGGTTTTTCTTATCTTTTCTTCGGGGCTCACCTAAATGATCTCCTCTAATTTTTTGTAGATCTCATCCCTGATCTCGTCGATACCGCGGGACGCGTCTATGCCCAGGATCCTGTCCGGATATCTCTTTTCGAGTTCCAGATATCCCTTGTACACCTTTCTGTGGAAGGCCAGTTTCTCATGTTCAAGCCTGTCCTGAGTGTCGCGGTTCTCCTGGATCCTGTGCTTTCCCTCGTTGGGATCGAGCTTCATAAGGAAGGTCACGTCCGGCATGTAAGGGCCGATGGCATAGCTGTTTATGACTTCGACTGCGTCTCCCAGTTCTCTTCCGAATCCCTGGTACGCGAGGGACGAATCCACGAACCTGTCGCAGACAACGACCTTGCCGGCTTCCAGGGCGGGCCCGATCACCTGAGCCACGTGCTGAGCGCGCGAAGCAGCGTAGAGCATGGCCTCCGTCATCGGATCCATCTCCTTAAAGCTGTTGTCCAGTATGATCTCCCTGATCCTCTCTCCTATTGCCGTGCCCCCGGGTTCCCTGGTGAAGACTATTTCAATGTTCTTATCCTCAAAGAACTTCTTTATGTTCTCTATCTGAGTGGATTTGCCTGATCCGTCAGGCCCCTCAATGCTTATGAACAGTCCCCTCATGATTTCTTATCTATATCCTTTACTAGGTTCTTGAGACAAAGATATATAACGATCGCAAGAGGAATGCAGACCAATATGCCGAATATCCATTTTATAGCTGTCATGGTCTCCTCCTTTCATCGTCAGTTACCCATACTTATACTTAATAATGATTATATCACAGTAAGGCAAGAATTCCAACATAAAAAGCTATTGCATGCAATAATACTTGGGTCACTGCAGGTGCCCTGAGATGTAATTAAGAGATCGCTTTTTTCGGGGCGGGCAAGCGGATCTTCGTGGTCCCCCGGCCCCGTAACTTAATTATGAGATTGCAATTTTTTGCGCGGATATATATAATTGAAGTATCAAAGATATCATTATCTCAAAAAGGAGAGATCGAAATGGCAAAATATGATTGGGGAACTTTTGGTTTCCATATTCCTGAAATAATGCTTCCCAGAGAAGGCACTGACTACTACAAGTGGGCTGTAGTTGCCTGCGACCAGTACACGTCAGAACCCGAATACTGGGATGAAGTTGAGAAGATCGTAGGAGACGCTCCTTCTGCACTCCGTCTGATGCTTCCCGAGATCTACCTCGAGAAGGAAGGCGAAGCAGAAAAGATCAAGGCTATCAGAGCCGCTATGGACAAGTACCTTTCAGACGGTACTCTCCGCACCCTTCCCAAGGGCTGCATGCTTGTAAAGCGTACAGCTGAAGGAAGAAGCAGGATCGGCCTGGTTCTGGCTACAGACCTTGAAGCCTATGACTTCAATAAAGGTTCCAAGTCGCTCACCAGAGCAACCGAAGGAACAGTTATCGAACGTATTCCTCCCAGACTCAGGATCCGTGAAGGCGCACCCATCGAGATGCCTCACATCCTGATCCTCATCGACGACCCTGAGAAGAGCGTTATCGAGCCCCTCGTAAACGCACCTCAGGAAGTGATGTACGATACAGACCTCATGATGAACGGCGGACACATCACCGGCTCCTTCATCAAGGAAGCTGACCTGGAAGGCGCAAAAGACGCCCTCTCAGTTCTCTTCGACAAGGCTGTGGAGAAGTACGGCGACGGAAACGTCATCTTCCAGGCTATGGGAGACGGCAACCACTCACTGGCAACCGCCAAGACAAACTGGGAGAACCTGAAGAAGACCCT